>JAFEDM010000062.1 GCA_018241625.1 Pseudomonadota bacterium
GGCGACCTGGCGGCCGTCCATCTGCACAGTCACCACCGAGCCCGGCGCGGCGCCCACGCCGATCTCCATGCCGCCGCCGCGGTCGAAGTCGACGGCCCGCAGGCCGGGCTTGACCGGCGGATCGATCCGCACCGTGCTGGCGCCCGACCGCAACAGGGCGCCCTGCCCCGACGGCGTCAGCAGCAGATAGCCTTCCGCCTGGGCCGAGCGACCATGGCCGGTGGACGAGATGCCGAAGATGCGGGCGTCGGCGGAGGCCGGCAGGACCACGCTCCAGCGCCCCTTGGGGTCCACCGCGGCGAACTGCACCTGGCCTTCGGGCGTGGCCAGGCGGACCTGGCCGCCGGCGCCGGCCACCCCGCTCAGCGTCACCCCGCCAGGGCCTGGGCGCACCGCCTCCACCCGTGGCGGCGCGAAGGAAGCGACATCCTGGCTGGTCTCGCCATCGGCCACGACGGGCGGCTTGGCGCCGCAGGCGCAGAGCAGGCTGAGGGCGAAGACGCCGGGAAGCCGGCGCGCCGCGCGGAAAGGGAAAGTCACGGTTCGGTTGAAACTCCTTAACCCTGGGCCTAGCTAATCAGGCTTTCGCCGCGCCGCGACAAGCTTTCCCGGGAGATCCGATCGATGGGCGAAGCGCCCGCCAGCCTGAAGTCCGTCTGTGTGTTCTGCGGCTCGTCGGACGCCGCCAAGCCCGCCTGGCTGGCCGCCGCGCGCGACCTCGGCCACGCCCTGGCGGCGGCGAAGCTGCGCTTGGTCTACGGCGGCGGCGGCGTGGGGCTGATGGGCGCCTGCGCGCGCGGCGCGCACGAGGCCGGCGGCCAGGTGCTGGGCATCATCCCGGACTTCCTGGTGGGCAAGGAGCGCGCCCTGGAGGTGGTGGAGCACATCGTCGTGCGCTCCATGCACGAGCGGAAGCAGAAGTTCTTCGAGGAGTCCGACGGCTTCGTGATCCTGCCGGGCGGCATCGGCACCCTGGAAGAGATCGTCGAGCTGCTGTCGTGGCGGCGGCTCGACCTGCACACCCGGCCGGTGGTCTTCTACAACCCTGACAACTTCTGGCAGCCTTTGTTCGACCTCTTCCAGCACACCGTGGACGCCAAGCTGACGCCCACGAGCTTCATGGGCGCCTGGAACGTGGTCGAACGCGTCGACCAGATCGTGCCGTCGCTGCACAACGGGACCAAGGCCGGCAAAGCCACCCTGCTGACCGCGATCTCCTAGCGCCTAGGGGATCAGCATCAGCTTGCCGTGGGCCCGCCCGCTCAGGCTGATCTCCAGCGCCCCCCGCCAATCCTCCAGGGCGAAGCTGCGGGCGATCGGGATCGAGAAGCGCCCCTCGGCCGCCAGGGTCCCGAACTTGTCCAGCACGTCGTAGCGCAGCAGTTCGCCGCCCGGCCCGGTGGGCGCTTCGCCGAGACCGGTGCGCACGCCCGTTCGGGATGCGCCCTCATAGTCCCCGCAGGTCATGACCCGGCGCGGGTCCCCGTCGGCGATCGCCACCAGATCGGGCAGGACGCCGCCAGGCTGGGCGATGGCCGGGGCCATGTTGACGGGCGCGGCGTCGAAGATCAGGTCCGGCGCCGGACCGCCCAGCGCCCGCACCCGCTCGACCAGCCCTTCGCCGTAGGGAACCACCGTCGCGCCCAGCGCCCGCAGCCGTTCCGCTTGGCTCTCGCCGGCCACCGCGAGGAGCTTCGCGCCACGCAGCAGGCCCATCTGAACCGCGGCGAAGCCGATCACCGCGCCGCCGCCGTTGACCAGCAGGGTCTGGCCGGCCTTCACATCGAGCCACGCGAGATAGCGGTAGGCCGTTTCGATCGCCATGGTGAGGGCGGCGGCGTCGAC
>JAFEDM010000063.1 GCA_018241625.1 Pseudomonadota bacterium
CAGGCGGGAGAACCGCTTCATGGATGGCCAGTTGCTGGCCCAGACCCTGAGCTCGTCGTCCTTCTTCGCGTCGTCCAACCTGATCCTGATCGCGGCGACCGCCGGCGTGCTGTTCGGCGGCCAGGCCAGCTTCCGCAACGTCTCCAGCCTGGTGGTGGTGAAGACCTCGTCGCGCCTGCTGTTCGACGCCCAGCTGGGGCTGGTGGTGCTCACCCTGGCGCGCGGCCTCCTGGACTTCATCTGGGGCATCCGCCAGCTCAACTATGTGCTGGCGGTGATCGGCGCGACGCCGGAGCACGCCGACGACGCCACGCACCATACCTTCGGCGACGTGGCCGGCCGCGTGCTGAACCCGGCGCTGCACTCGGTGAACTCGGGCGTGCGCGGCTACTATTTCGCCCTGGCGGCCGCGGCCTGGCTGTTCGGGCCGATCACCTTCATGGCCGCCACCGCGGGCGCGGTCAGCCTGCTGGTCTGGCGCCAGCGCAGTTCCTCCGCCGCCATCGCCATCGCCGACCTGCGCAGGTTGCTGGAGACCACCCCGGAAAAATAGACTGACGCCCGCTGTCGAATCCGCGCGCGCCGGCGCGTCTCTCCCTCGACGCCGCTGACGGCGTCCACGCCATCGGGAAAGGACAAGCCATGCAGTACCTGCTGATCATCTATTCGGACGAGAGCTATCGGAACGAGACGGACCTCAAGGACATCAGCGCCAAGCACATGCGCCTGGCGGCCGACATGGCCGAAGCCGGCGCCATGGTCGGCGGCAACCGGCTGAAGACCACCGACACCGCTACCACCATCCGCACCGTGGGCGGCGTGCAGAGCCTGCACGACGGGCCCTATGCCGAGACCCGCGAGCAGCTGGCCGGCTACTACCTGGTCGAGGCGTCCGACCTGGACGCGGCCATCGGCTGGGCCAAGAAGATCCCCGGCGGCCCGAACTACGCCGTGGAAGTGCGTCCGATCTGGCCGATGGGCTGAGCGGCGGCGCGCCGCCATGGACGCCCAGCGCATCCTGGACGAGGCCGTGCGCGAGGCGGGCGACCGCATCCGCGCGGCGCTCGCCATGCGCTTCCGCGACCTCGACATGGCCGAGGAGGCCTTCGCCTTCGCGAGCCTCAAGGCCGTGGAGGCCTGGCCCCGCACGGGCGCGCCGCGCGACCCCGCCGCCTGGCTCTATGCGGTGGGCCGGCGGCGCGCCTTCGACCTGGGCCGGCGCGCCCAGGTGCGCGGCGCCGCGGTGTTCGACGAGCCCGCGCCGGAGCCGGACCCTGAAAGCCTGCTGATCGCCGCCTTCGAGCCGATCCCGGACGAGCGGCTGCGGCTGATCTTCATCTGCTGCCACCCTGCCCTGGCGCCGGAGGCGCGGATCGCGCTGACGCTTCGCACCCTCTGCGGCCTGTCCGTGGAGCGCATCGCGCGCGCCTGGCTGACCACCGAGGTCGCCATGATGCAGCGGCTGACCCGGGCGAAGCGCAAGCTGCGCGAGACGGCGGTCCGCTTCTAGATCCCCGAGCCCGGCGCCTGGGGCGAGCGGCTGGAGACCGTGCTGGCCACCCTGGAGATCGCCTACGCCCAGGCCTATGAAGACGCCGCCCTGGCCAGCGACGCCGCCGACCTGGCGGCGGAGGCGCTGCGCCTCACCGGCCTGCTCGCCGACCTCCTGCCGGACGAGCCCGAGGTGCTGGGCCTGGCCGCGCTGGTGCGCCTGACCGAGGCGCGCCGCCCGGCGCGGATCGACGCCGCCGGCGCCATGATCCCGCTGTCCGAACAGGACGTCCGGGCCTGGGACCGGCGGCTGATCCATGAGGCGGCGGCCTATATGCGCCGCGCCGCCGCCCTGGAGCGCAGCGGGCCCTACCAGCTGATGGCCGCGATCCACGCCACCCACGCCGCGCGGCTGGAGACCGGGGTCACCGCCTGGAGCGATGTGGTGACGCTCTACGACCTGCTGCTCAAGGTGCGCCCGTCGGCGGTGGCGCAGGTGAACCGCGCGGTGGCCCTGGGCGAGGCCGAGACGCCGGAGGCCGGCCTGGCGGCGCTGGCGGCCCTGGGCGACGCGCCGCGGCTGGCCGGATGGCTGCCCTACCAGGCCGCCCGCGCCGGCCTGTTCGCCAAGGCCGGCCGCGAGGCGGAGGCGGCTGAGGCCCTGCGCGCGGCCCTGCGGCTCGGCCCGGCGCCGGCCGAGCGGCTGTTCCTGGCGAAACGCCTCGGCGCGCTCGGCGGCTAGGCCGCGACGCCCGCCGGCGGCCACAATCAGAAATAGCGGCGCGTTAAAATTTTAATCTGTGTTAGGCGCCAAACAAACGGAACCGGGATCGCTGGCTACGGATGAAGGGGAAGTCGGGGACTATGCCAATGTATTATTGGAGAGAAATCCGATGTTTCATCACGGCAGAACTCGCGCGGCGCTGCTTGGCGCTTCTACACTAGGTTGCGCCGCAATATTCGCGGCGGTCGCCCATCCCGCGGCGGCGGACACCATCATCTATCAGAACCTGCCGACCAATCTGGCGGCGCCTCCCGAAATTTCCTTCCACAACACGACCGGCCCGGTGATCGCCGACGACTTCGTGGCGACCCAGGGCGGCGACATCACCCACCTGACCTGGTGGGGCGGCGACACGGCCAACCTGCAGTTCGAGGTCGTGCTGCAGGACAACAACCCGGCCGCCGGCGAGCCCGCGCTGACTCCGGCCGGAAACAACGTCACCGGTGGGCTGAAGCAGTTCGTCACCGCGACCCAGACGTCGTTCTCGATCCCGGGCCTGACCGGCCTGTTCCAATACGACGCCGACGTCGCGCCGGGCTGGAGCATCGCGGGCGGCACGGACTACTGGCTCACCGTGGCCAACGCCAGCGACGGCTGGAACTGGGCCGAGGCGCTGAACGGCCCGACGATCGGGTCCGAGAATTTCAACGCCCACCAATCGACCGGGCCGGGCTGCCTCGACGGTGGTCCCCACTGCGGCCCCTGGACCGACATCCACACCGACTTCGCGTTCCAGATCGACGCTGTCCCAGAGCCCACGACCTGGGCCCTGATGGTCCTGGGCTTCGGCGGCCTGGGCGCCATGCTTCGCGCTCGGAAACGGCCCCACACCCTGGCCCGGACCGCCTGAGGCGATGCGGAGGGGCGGGCTCAACCCCACCGGGGCCCGCCCCGTTCGCGCGGACACAGCGACGATTGATCGAACGCAACCACAGCGCGCCTAACTTGGGTTAGTCAACGCCATCGGAGCGTTGGATCGGGGGACTGACCGTGCTGTCTCTGAAGGGAGAGCCGCTTCACAACCGGCTCTTGCGCACGCTGAAGCCGAACGAGCTCGACCGGTTAGCCGGGGCCTTCGAGTTCGAGGCTCTGTCCGCCGGACAGGTCATCGACCGGATGAACAGCCCCGTGCGCTATGTCCACTTCGTGAACCGCGGCTTCGTCTCCATGATCAAGACGATGCGCGATGGCCGCACCGTCGAAGTCGGCGGCGTAGGGATCGAGGGCGTCACCGCGCCTCACGCCCTGTTCGATGGCGAGTCGGCGGTGCTTGACACCGTGGTCCAGATCCCGGGGTCGGCGTTCCGGATCGCGCGGGACATCCTCGCGCGGGAGGTGGCTTCGAATCCGCAATTCCGGCGGCTGATCCAGAACTACGCCCGCTTCACCATGGCGCAGCTGGCGCAGACCGCGGCCTGCAATCGCCTCCACTCGCTCGAGGAGCGCTGCTGCCGGTGGCTGCTGGTGGCGCACGACAGCGCGCTCACCGACCGGTTCCCCCTGACCCATGAGTTCCTGGCCACCATGCTGGGCGTCCAACGGCCGAGCGTGTCGCTGGCGGCCGCCATGCTGCGCAAGGCCGGACTGGTCGACTACAAGCGCGGCACGGTCACGATCCTCGACCGGAAGGGCCTCGAAGACATGGCCTGCGAATGCTACGCGTCGGCCCGCGACGAACTCGACGTCATCTTCGCGCCGGCCTGATCCGCGCAGGCGGAGCCGGTCACCTCCCGTGGGCCCGGCAACCTAGAAATCCGTCTGGCTCGCGGCTCGCAGCTTGCGGTGCTCTTCGTTCAGCAGGCCTTTCAGATGCGCCCTGGCGTCCTCGGACAGTTCGCGCAGGATCATCCGCTCGAAGATTTGAATGTTCTCGATACAAATCCATTCCTCGAGCGTGAGCTGCTGTTTCATCAGCCGAGGCATGTAGTTGTCTTGGTCCATTGGCCACCAACCTTGCCATCTCCGCAGGCAGACGACGCCTCTGCTCGGCGGAGCCTCGAACGTATCACCAACGACACGGCGATGATCTCACCTCTGCGCGATCCGCTCTGTACGGTTCCGAACACTATCGAGGGTCGACGGGCGCAACCCAGAGGTGGGTGACGGCAAACCTGGCCGCCGCGCGGCGTGCGTCGCGCGGCCTATGCGTCGGAAGGCCTTCCCAAGCCTCTTCCTGCTTGGAATAAGGACCGGCGATGGACGCCGATCCCAGCCACCTCGCGGACCCATGGGCGACCGCCCCGTTCCGCGACCCGCTCTACGCGCCCAAGCGCCTGGACATCGAAGACCGCGGCGGCGGTGAACTGATCCTCGCCAATCCGACGCCCTACGCCGATCGCTTCCAGACCATGACGGCGGCGCTCAGCCACTGGGCCAGGGCCGCGCCGGACCGCGTCTGGCTGGCGGAGCGCCTGGCTGGGACCCACGGCGAGGGCTGGCGCACGGTGACCTTCGCCGAGGCCGACCAGACGGTTCGCGCCCTGGCCGGCGGCCTGCGGGCGCGGGGGCTGGTGAGCCCTCGCCCGCTGCTCATCCTGGCGGTGAATGGGATCGACCACGCCCTGATCGCCTACGCCGCCATGAGCCAGGGCTGGCCGGTGGCGCCGGTGTCGCCGCAGTACGGGCTGAAGGGCGCGAACCTGGAGCGGCTGGCGCGGGCCTGCGAGACGCTGAACCCGTCCGCCGTCTATACCGACGATGCGGCGCTGTTCGCCGACGGCCTCTCCGCGCCGGCCTTGGCCGGCCTTCCGGTCATCGCCTCGCGCAATGGACGCGCCGGCGACATCGCCTTCGCCGAGCTGTTGAACGGCCCGTCCGCCGACGCTACGGCCGTCCCCACCGACCACGCCAAGTACCTGCTGACCTCGGGTTCGACGGGCCATCCGAAGGCGGTGATCTGCACCCACCGCAACGTCTCGCTGAACTCGGCCCAGATCGACGCCTGCTTCGTCGATCCCGACCCGCCGGTGATGGTCAATTCCGCGCCCTGGAGCCACAGCCTGGGCGCCAACTCCATCCTGCACATGAGCCTGCACCGGGGCGGCAGCCTCTACATCGACCACGGCCAGCCGACGGCGGCGCGGTTCGGCGAGACGGTGCGCAACCTGGCCGAGGTCTCGCCCACCTACCAGAACATGGTGCCGGCCGGCTGGATGCTGTTCGTCGACGAGCTGGAGAAGGACGCGGCGCTGGCGCGGCGGTTCTTCGCGCGCCTGCGGGTGATGCAGTACGGCGGCGCGGCGCTGGGCCAGGCGGTGGCCGACCGCATCCAGGCGGTGGCCGTGCGCACCGTGGGCGAACGGATCAGCTTCGCCTCCGGCTATGGGGCCACGGAGACCGGCCCAACCGCCTGCAACGTCCACTGGCCGAACGCGCGCATGGGCCTGATCGGCCTGCCGATCCCCGGCACTTCGGTGCGGCTGGTCCCGGTGGCCGGCAAGCTCGACTTCCGGGTCAAGGGACCGCAGATCACCCAAGGCTACCTGGGCCTGCCGGAGCGCTCGGCCCAGGCTTTCGACGACGAGGGCTTCTACATCCTGGGCGACGCCGCCCGCTTCGTGGATCCGGCCGACCCGCTTCAGGGCATGGTGTTCGACGGGCGGCTGTCGGAGAACTTCAAGCTCGCCAGCGGCACCTTCGTCACCGTCGGAGACCTGCGCATCGGCGCCATCTCGGCGATCGGCGGGGCGGTGACCGACGCGGTGGTCTGCGGCGAGGGCCAGGCGGCGGTCGGCCTGCTGCTCTATCCGAACCCGCGCATGGACCGCGCCGAGATCGACGCCGCCGTGCGCATGGGTCTCGAGGCCTACAACGGCCGCGCCAAGGGGTCGGGCGGCCGGGTGGCGCGCGCCCTGGTGCTGCCCGACGCACCCGACCCGGTCAGCGGCGAGATCACCGACAAGGGCTACATCGCCCAGGCGCTGGCCCGCACCCGGCGCGCGGCCGCGGTGGAGCGCCTGTTCGCCGAGACCCCCGACAACGATGTGATGGTGTTCTGATGCCCGAAAGCCCCCGGAACGGCGCCGACGCCCTGATCTCGACCCTGGTCGCCAATGCGGTGACCGCCTGCTTCGCCAACCCCGGCACCAGCGAGATGCAGTTCGTCGCCGCCCTGGACCGCGAGCCCGCGATGCGCCCGGTGCTCTGCCAGTTCGAAGGCGTGGCGACCGGCGCCGCCGACGGCTACGGGCGGATGAGCGACACGCCCGCCTGCACCCTGCTGCACCTGGGCCCCGGCTACGGCAACGGCCTGGCCAACCTGCACAATGCGCGCCGCGCCTTCACCCCGATCGTCAACGTGATCGGCGACCACGCCACCTATCACCGCCAGTACGACGCGCCGCTGAACTCCGACATCCCGGCGATCGTCGCGCCCAACTCCCTGTGGGTGAAGTCCGCCGACAGCCCCGACAGCGTGGCCGGCCTGACCGCCGAGGCCGTCGCCGCCAGCTACGGTCCGCCGGGCGGCCCGGTCAGCCTGATCCTGCCGGCCGACAGCGCCTGGCTGGAAACGAAAGACCAGCCGGTCATCGCCCAGAAGCCGGTGCGACCGGCGCCGTCGGGCGCGGCGATCGAGGCCGCCGCCAGGGCGATCAAGGCCGCGAAGAACCCCGTGGTGCTGATCGGCGCCCAGGCCTGCCTTTCCGGCGGCCTCGCCCAGGCCGCGCGCCTGCAGGCGGCCGGCGTCACCGTCTACAGCGACACCTTCATTTCCCGCACCTCGCGCGGCGCCGGCGTCTTTGCGCCGAAGCGGATGCAGTACTTCGGCGAGATGGCCCTGGCCGAGCTGGAGAGCGTGGACCTGATGGTCTTCGTCGGCACGACCCTGCCGGTCGCCTTCTTCGCCTATCCGAACCGGCCCAGCGTCCTCGTGCCCGAGGGCTGCCAGACGATGAGCGCCGTCGCACGGAGCGAGGACGCGGTCGCGGGACTGGCCGCCCTGGCCGACGCCCTGGGCGCGCCGAAGGACGGGCCGGTCCAGCCGCTGAAGCTGCCCGACGCCATGCCGACCGGAAAGCTGAACGCCTACACCGCCGGCGCCTCGATCGCCCGGCACATGCCGGAAGGCGCGGTGATCTGTGACGACGCCGTCACTTCGGGCGCCGGCGTGGCGGCGGCGGCCGCGACCGCGCGGCCGCATGAGGTGCTGGCCCTGACCGGCGGGGCCATCGGCGCGGGACTGCCGCTCGCCATCGGCGCCGCCGTCGCCTGCCCGGATCGAAAGGTGCTGTCGCTCAACGGCGACGGGGCGGCGATGTACACGATCCAATCGCTGTGGACGATGGCGCGCGAGAACCTGGACGTCACCACCGTGGTGTTCGCCAACTACACCTACCGCATCCTCAACGTCGAAATGCAGCGCACCGGCGCGGGCGACGCCGGCCCGTCGGCCAGGAAGCTCTTGGAGCTGGGCGATCCGAAGATCGACTTCGTGGCGCTGGCCACCGGCATGGGCGTGCCCGCCGTGCGCTGCGAGACCGCCGAAGCCTTCGACGCCGCCATCGCCGCCGCCATGACGGGGCGCGGGCCGATGTTCATCGAAGCGGTGATCTGAGCCCGCAAAAGAAAACACCCTCCCCTGATGGGGAGGGTGGCTTCGAGCGGCAGCGAGAGCCGGGTGGGGAAGTGTGGCCCGGAGTGCTGAGTCAGCAGGTGACCCGCGCTTCCCCACCCTGACGCTTCGCGTCTGTCCCTCCCCCTCAGGGGAGGGAAGATTTCAGCCCTTCTTCTTGTTGGTCGGCAGGGTGCAGTTGCCGGCGAAGGCGCAGGCGACCGCTTCCTTGGGCGTGTTCGGGTCGGTGTAGTTGATCACATAGCCCGGCAGGCCGTCGGCGCAGGCCACTTCCAGCCGCAGGGAGCCGTCGGGGGCCTTCAGCGGAGACGCGGTCTGCGAGACCTGGCAGTCGTTCTTGTTGAACTTCTTCAGGTCGGCGGTGAGGCCGGCATAGTCGGGCTTGCCCAGGCTGCACTTGTAGCCGGCGAGCAAGGCGTGGCCGCAGTCGATGACCTGGCCTTTGCCGGTGGCCGGGAACATGCCGATGGCGCCGGCGCCGTCGCCGCAGACCAGCTCGACCACTTCCTTGTCGCCCTGCGACTGGAACACCGCATAGCGGGTCACGGTGCAGTTCGAGCCGGCCTGCTTGGCGAGCTTGGTGTAGAGGCCGGCCTGCTCGGCGCTGGCGGCGCGGCTGTCGGTCAGCGTGCAGGAGCCGGCCGGCACGTTGGCGCAGTTCAGGGTCTGGGTCACGGCGCCCTTGGTGTCGACCTTGACGATGATCCCCTTGCCGTCGGTGCAGGCGTACTCGTAGCCCTCGGTGCCGTCGGTCAGCAGGCCGACGAAGCGGCGGTCCTTCACGGCGCAGGGCGGCGTGGCCTTGGCGGCGAAGGAGTCGGCGATGGTCAGGCGCGCTTGAGCGGTGCCCAGGGTACATTTGATGTTGGCGTTGGCCGCGTCATAGGCCAGGCAGTTCAGCGCCTGGGCGTCCTTGTTCACCGACAACGGATTGCTGCCGGTGACGATGTAGCCGGCGCCGTTGGGACAGGCGACTTCGAACAGGGTCTTGTCCGGCGTCGCGCCGATGCCGCGGATGGCTTGCGGCGTGCAGGGCACCTTGGCCTTCGCCGTCAGGGCGGCGATGCCGGCCGACTCGTCCAGGTTCGCCGGCAGGATGCAGCCGTTGGGGTTCGGCTTGCCGTCTGGCGGATTATTGCTGATCAGGCAGCTGAAGACGTTCGGCGGGTTGGTCCCGTTGGTCTGCAGCATGAAGCCGATGGACCCCGGACCGCAGGCGACTTCATAGACGCTGGGCGTCACGCCGGTCTTCGGGTCCTTGGCGCCCTTGCCCGCCAGGCGGGCGTCGGAGACCTGGCAGTCGACGCCGGCGGCCTGGACGATGGCCGGCGCGTCGGCCATCCCCTGTTTGCGCGCCGCGGAATCCACGGTCGGCGCCTTGGGGGCCGCCATCGCCGCAACCGGCGCCATCACCGCGATGAACAGGGCGGCGAGAAGCCCCAATCTCATAGGCCTCATGACTTCAGTATCTCCCAGACGTTTTGCGGGCGTTGGCCCGTTTTCGGCGCCCATAAGCGCCATGAACCTCCCAAGGGTCAAGATGAGGGCGTAACTGCGGCGAAGTTCGGCGAACTTCCAAAGGCTTAGCGAACGCGGTGCGACGACCGCGGCGCCCTTCGGCTAGGCGCTTCTGACCCTGAGATGGGCGCCCGCGACCCCGGTCACCTCGACCGGTGAGCCGGCCTCGAGCACGTCGGCGCCTTCCAGCTCCGCCGCCCATTCCTTGCCGTCGATGAACACCCGGCCCGCGTGGGAATGGAAAGCCGTGACGGCGCGGCCGCGATGACCGACCAGGCGGCCGACATTGTCGTTGATGTCGTGCCCCGCATGCACCAGCAGGCGGTGCGGCAGATAGCGTCGCGCCAGCAGGACCGCCGATATGGTGATCAGGGCGTAGACCAGCACCGCCTGGCCGGGGCTGAGCCCCGCGTAGGCGGCGAGCACCGCGACCACCGCGGCCGTGGCCGCCGGCCACAGCAGCCAGCCGGAGCCGGTCATCAGTTCGATCACGCCCAGCGCGCCGCCCAGGGCCAGCCAGGCCCACAGGGCGTGCGCCTGATAGATGTCGATCAACCCATTCATCACGAAGCTCCCGGGTTCAGGCGGAAGGCGGCGGCGAGCCCGTCGCGGGGACGGCCGAGCCGCCGGTATTGCGTGACCGCGCCGGGCGCTGCGCCGGGATCGGCGGCTGCTCGGCCTGGGCGGTCTTCACCAGCTCGGTGATGCCGGCGATGGAGCCGACCAGGGAGCCCATCTCGGCCGGCACGATCACGGTCTTTTGCTGCGGGCTCTCGGCCAGCTTGCCGAAGGCCTCCACGTACTTCTGGGCGATGAAGTAGTTGATCGCGTTCACGTCGCCCTTGGCGATGGCGTTGGAGACCAGCTCGGTGGCCTTGGCCTCGGCCTGGGCGGAGCGCTCGCGCGCCTCGGCGTCGCGGAAGGCGGCCTCCTTGCGGCCCTCGGCCTGGAGGATCGCCGACTGCTTCTGGCCCTCGGCCACGGTGATGGCGGACTGCTTCTCGCCATCGGCCTCGGTGATCACCGCGCGCCGCTCGCGCTCGGCCTTCATCTGCCGGGCCATGGCGTTGGTGATGTCCGGCGGCGGCTGCAGGTCCTTGATCTCGATGCGGGCGACCTTGACGCCCCAGGGATTGGTGGCCGCGTCGATCACCTCCAGCAGGCGCGAGTTGATGTGGTCGCGCTGCGACAGCACCTCGTCCAGCTCCATGTTGCCGACCACGGTGCGCAGGTTGGTCATGGTGAGCTGGGTGATGGCGAAGTCGAGATTGGTGACCCGATAGGCGGCCGCGGCGGCGTCCATCACCTGGATGAAGACGATGGCGTCCACCTGGACGGTGACGTTGTCCTTGGTGATCACCTCCTGCTGGGGGACCTCCAGGACCTGCTCCATCATGTTGATCCGCCGGCCTATCCCCTCGACGAAGGGTGTCAGGATGCTGATGCCCGGCTTCAAGGTGCGGGTGTAGCGGCCGAACCGCTCGACGGTGAATTCCCGGCCCTGCGGCACGATCTTGATGGCCCCCAGGGCCACCATGAGGGCCATGACCAGGAAGACAAGCGCCACCACCGCGAGACCGATACCCATCCGACCTCTCCCCCTTTGGTTGCAGCAAGCCTAGCCAAGGTCCGGGCCGGACGCCACGGAAACCGGAAGGCCTTACTCGCGCCGCGAACACAGGTCTGGTAGCCCTCGCCCATGATCCGCACCCTCACCGCCGCCCTGCTGGCCGCCGCCCTGGCGGCGCCCGGCCTCGCCGGCGCCACGCCGGCCAAGCCCGCGGCCAAGGCGGCCGCCACGCCATCCGCCCCGGCGAAGCCCGCGCCGGCCAAGCCGGCCCCGGCCAAACCGACCTCTCCCATCGCCGACTTCGACGCCCGCAATCCGCAGAGCGTGATCGCCATCCTGAACGCCAGCGGCGGCAAGGCGACGCTGGTGCGCAAGGACGAGGACGCCGTCCTCATCAGCTTCCAATCGCTGGCCGCCAACTTCAGCGGAACCTTCGCCGGGTGCGACGCCCAGGGCCGCGCCTGCAAGGCGGTGCAGTTCGATTCCGTCGTGGAACAGCCCGGGCCGTCCTTCGCCCAGATGAACGGCTTCAACCAGAGCTCGGCGCTCTGCCGCGGCTACGAGGACAAGGCCGGCAAGCCGCACGTGCTGTTCTCGACCCTGCTGTTCGCGGACGATCCCTACGACCACTTCCGGACGCAGATGCAGGCCTGGACCGGCTGCATCGCCGACTTCCGCAACTTCCTGAAAGACCCCAACGGCTATCTGGCGAGCGCGCCATAGGCCAAGATCCTCCCCCAAGGCCGAAGGCCGATTGAGGGGGAGGTGGCTCGGCGCGCAGCGTCGAGACGGAGGGGGTTTCATCCGCGGCGGATAGTGTTGGGGGCTTGAACCCCCTCAGTCAGCTTCGCTGACAGCTGCCCCTCAATCGCGCTACGCGCTGGGGGGAGCATCTCTCGAGAAAGCGCCCTTCGTGGGCGCGACCCGCCTTGAATCTCACGGCAGATCCGAGCCTTTCGGGCTCGCATCAAAGGGGCTCGACAAGGCTCTGGTCAGATCGACCCCAAAACGCTCCGTCGGATTCGCCTCCCAGGCGAGCTCGCTAGCCACTAAGCTTCTGTTGCGCCACAGTTTCAGAATGGCAACGTCTGTCGCATTGTGCGGACCGATGTCGTTTCACCTTGGGGATTGAGATGAGACTTGCGGTTATCGGTGCGGCGCTCGGCCTCGCGCTTGCCCTTCCGGCGGCCGCGGACGCCGCGACCCTTGTCAACGCGGCGTTCGCCGGCACGCTGACCTCGGGCTCGTCCGCGGTAAGGGCTCCGTTCAACGCCGCGGGATCGGGGATCACCCAGGGCATGGCCGTCAGCGGCTCATTCGTGTTCGACGCCGACTTGACGCCCGCCGCGGGCACCGGCTTCGTGCTGGTTCCGTTCGCGACCACGCCGGACGCGAGCGACCCGCTCAACTTCGACGTCGGCCCGCTGGTTTTCGACATCGGCAACGCCAACTCGAACCCGGGCCTCGGTGGCGTCGCGCCGCAAATCCTGTTCAACAACGGGGTGTTCGACGGCTTCAACTACGTGTCGTTCTTCGACTATTCCGGCAGCACCTACCGGCTGCGCTTCCAAGAGAAGAAGTTCCAGGTTCAGCAGGTCGACCCCGCGACGGGCTTCCTGATCAGCAGCACCGTGTTGTTCCAGGGCAACCTCGGAGCGACGTTGACCGAGACTCCGTTCGTCCCGACGACACCCGGCGACGGCGGCGTGCCCGAGCCGGCCTCATGGGCGCTGATGATCACCGGCTTCTTGGGCGTCGGCAGCCTGCTGCGCCGTCGCAATGCGCTCGTCCAAGCCTAGGACCTTCGTCAGCAACCTGAACGATCGTGTCTAGAAGCGATGGAGCGGTCAGGCGGCCCCCGCCTGACCGCTTCGCGTTTCGTCGTCGAATGGCGCAACCAATGACCGGTTTCTACCGGTATCGGGACTCAGGCCGTCTCCCGCACCCGCAGCTTCGCCACGGCGTCGATCGCGGCTTCCGCCTCGGCCATGATCCGCCGCACGATTTCGCCGGCCGGCAGGACGTCGCGCACGCCGCCCGCCGACTGGCCCATGGCGAAGGCGGACTTGTCGATGTCGAGGCCTTCGATCTGGCCGCCGATGCCGCCCATGGCGCCGGCGCGGCTGGACATGATGGCCTGTTGCGGGAAGGGTTGGATCTCGCCGGGGCGGCTTTCCCAGTCCTCGACCCAGGCGTTCTTCTTCACCCGCATGGGCTTGCCGGAATAGGAGCGGGTGCGGACGGTGTCCTCGTCGGAGGCCTCGACGATCACGTCGCGGTACATCTGGCCCGCATGAGCCTCCTGGCTGGCGATGAAGCGGGTGCCCATCCAGACGCCCACGGCGCCCAGGCTGAGCGCCGCGGCCAGGCCGCGCCCGTCGTAGAGGCCGCCGGCGGCCACCACCGGGATCTTCACCGCCTCAACCGCCTGGGCGACCAGGGGCATGGTGCCGACCAGGCCCGTGTGGCCGCCGCCCTCGCCGCCCTGGCAGATCACCGCGTCGCAACCGGCCTGCTCGGCCTTCACGGCGTGCTTCACCGCCCCGCAGACCACCATGACCTTGAGGCCCGCGCCCTTCAGCCGCTGCATGATCGGCATCGGCACGCCCAGGCCGGCGACGAAGGACGAGGCGCCCTCCTCGATGATGATCTCCACCGAGGCGGTCAGGCTCTCCGGGCTGGCGGCCAGCAGATCGACGCCGAACGGCTTGTCGGTCAGAGCCTTCACCTTGCGCATCTCGTCGCGGATGAAGTCCGGCGTGCGGCCGGCCATGCCCAGGACGCCATAGCCGCCGGCGTTGCTGACCGCCGCGACAAGCTCGGCGTAGGAAACACCGCCCATGCCGGCCAGCATGATCGGGTGGGTCACGCCCAGCAGGTCACAGAGCTTGGTATGAATGGTCATGGGCGCGTCCTCGGAGTTTGCGCCACGATGGCGCCGGCGCGGGCACGGAAGCAACCGTGACGCCAGGGCATGGAGGGCGCGATGGCGGATGAAGGCGGGCGCGCGGCCGCGAACCTCGCGACCGCACGAGCCTATCTGAAGGCGCTGGAGGACGGACGGCCGCAGGACGCCCAGGCCCTGTTCGACCCGGACATCGTGCAGATCGAGCATCCCAATGGACTGAAGCCCAAAGGCGACCGGCGCACCGCCGCCATGATGGCCGCCGACGGCCAGCGTGGCCTGAAGATTCTGGAGCGGCAGACCTATGAGGTGGTGAACGCCATCGCCGAAGGCGACCGGGTGAGCCTGGAGGTGCTGTGGACCGGCGTGCTGGCGATCCCGCTGCGCGACCTGAAGCCCGGGGACGAGCTGCGCTGCTTTTCAGGCATCTTCCTCGACTTCAAGGACGGCAGGATCGTCGGCCAGCGCAACTACGACTGCTTCCCGCCCTTCTGAGCCGGATCGCTTGCGGTCGACCTCACGGCGCCCGATGACGAGGCCATGGCCTCGCTCTCGATCCGCGTCGACGACCTGTCCGGCGAACCGACCCGCCGTCTGCTGGCGCTGCATCTGGCCGGCATGCAGGCGAACACGCCGCCCGAGCATGTCCGCGCGCTGAACCTGTCGGGCCTGCAGAAGCCGCAGATCACCGTCTGGACCGCGTGGCGCGAGGCCCGGATCGCCGGGATCGGCGCCCTGAACCAGTTCGCGCCGGACCACGGTGAGCTGAAATCCTTCCGCACGCACCCGGACCACCTGCGCCAGGGCGTGGCGGCGGCGCTGCTGGACCACATCATCGGCGAAGCGCGCGCCCGTGGCCTGGCGCGCCTGTCCCTGGAAACCGGCCGGGGCGAGGCGTTCGAACCCGCGCTCGCCCTCTACCGCAGCCGGGGCTTCACGGACGGCGAAGCCTTCAGCGACTACGACGCCTCGGACTTCAACCAGTTCCTGCACCTGAAGCTGTGAGCGGCCTCAGAAGATCGTGTAGCCGCCGTCGATGACGAAGCTGTCGCCGGTGTGGAAGCGCGAGGCGTCCGACGCCAGGTAAACGGCGATGCCCGCGAAGTCCTCCCATTCGCCCCAGCGGCGCATCGGCACGCGGCGGATCACCTGGTCGTTGAACTTGTCGTTGCCCTGGGCGCCGGCGGTCATGTCGGTGGCGATCCAGCCCGGCAGGATGGAGTTCGCACGCACGCCGTAGCGCGCATATTCGACCGCCAGGCCACGGACCATGGACAGCACCCCGCCCTTGGTCGAGGCGTAGGCTTCGTTGCGCGGCGCGCCGTGGATGGCGCTGGTGGACGAGGTCACCACCAGGGAGCCGCCCGGATCACCCGCCTGGGCGCGGTCCTTCATGTGGCGCACCGCCTCGCGGAAGGTCCAGAAGACGGCGTCGAGGTTCACCGTCGTGACGCGGCGCCACTTCTCGGTGGTCATCTCATCGAAGGGCGCGCCGCCGCCGATGCCGGCGTTGGCGGCGCAGAAGTCGAGGCGGCCGAAGGTCTTGATCACCTGGGCGACGCCCGCCACCACGGCGGCCTCGTCGGCCACGTCCACCGCCTGGACCAGCACCTCGACGCCATGCGCCTTCAGCGCTGCCTCGGCCTTGGCGTTCTTCTCCGGGTTCTGGCCCCAGACGGCGATCTTGGCGCCGGCGGCGGCCAGGCCCTCGGCCATGCCGAGGCCGATGCCCCCGTTGCCGCCGGTGACCAGCGCCACCTTCCCCGTCAGGTCGAAAGGCTTGAACGCCATGGATGTCCCTCCTCAGTCGTCTCTGGATTTACGTTGTTGGCTGACCGGCGGCGGTTGCGGCCGGGCGAAGGTGAATTCCTCGTCGGTGGACGCCGAGGCCACGAACCGATAGCCGTCACGGTCGAAGGCCTTCAGGTACTCCACCCGCTCGATGCGGTTGTCGATGGCGAAGCGCGCCATGGCGCCGCGGGCGCGCTTGGCGAAGAAGGAGATGACCCGCGCCTCGCCGTCCTTCTCTTCCAGGAACCTGCAGGTGACGACGGGCGTCTTCAGCGCCTTGCGGTCGACCGCGCCGAAATATTCCTGGCTGGCGCAGTTCACCACCAGCTGCTGCTTGTGGCCGACGACCGCGGCGTCCAGCGCCTCGGCGATCCGCGGTCCCCAGAAGTCGTAGAGGCTGCCGCCGCGTTTCGTCTTGATCCGCACGCCCATTTCCAGCCGGTACGGCTGGATGGCGTCCATCGGGCGCAGCGCGCCATAGAGACCCGACAGGATCCGCACATGGTCCTGCGCCCAGGACAGCGCCTTCCGGTCCAACTCGCGCGCCTTGAGGCCCAGGTAGACGTCGCCGTTGAAGGCGAAGGCCGCCTGCACGCCTTCCTCGCTGTCCGGATCGAAGGCCTGGAAGCGTTCGCGGTTCAGCTTCGCCAGGCTGTCCGACAGCTCCATCATCCGCTTCAGGTCCGAGGCCTTCAGCTTGCGCGTGACCTTGGCGAGCTCGGCCGTCTGGTCGCCCATCTGCGGCTGGGTCAACGGAGCGTGGGCTGGCCCGGCCGTGAAGTCGAGCGCCTTGGCCGGGGAAAGGACGATGAGCATCGCGCGATGCTTTGCCTGCTCGGGACGGCCAAGCCAAGCGGGGTTTGCTTGCCGCCCGCGCGGTTGTGGGCGATCACGTCGGGCATGGCTTTTCCCCGCGCCTTCCTCCTCGGCCTGATCGCGGCCTCCGCCCTGGCCGGGGCGGCGAAGGCCGACCCGCTCAGCGCCTGTGTCTGGGGCAAGCTTTCGCCGGCGGACCGCACGAAAACGCTGGCGGCCTATCAGCAGAACATGGCCGCCGGCGCGGCGGCGCTGGAGCGGATGAGCGCCAAGCTGAAGGCCAAGACCGCGCAATGCGCCAGGCGCGGCGACATCCCCGCGGACTGGGTCTCGACCATCGCCGGCGCGGAAGCGGTGCAGACCACCATGGCGTCGGCCTTGACGGCGGCCAAACGCCTGGACCGCCCTCAGCTCGACGCCGCCTGGGCCGCCGCCCCGGCCAATGTCCTAGCCTGCTTCCGCGCCACCGGCCGGCTGGCCTACTTCCCGAACGGCACGGGCTGCACCGACCCGACCGCGGCGGCCTGGCTGCTCAAGCGGCTGGGCCTCGACCGCAACCAGCAGCCCGCCGCCCAGCAGGTGATCTACTATTTCAACGCCAAGGCGATCGGCGAATGGGGCGACGTGCTGGTGGCGAAGCTGCCAGGAAAGAAGCAGTAGCTATGCCCTCCTCCATCGAGGAGGAGGGAAGAGGGAAGTCATCCGCCTTTTTAGAACAACACCCGCGGATTCATGATGCGCTTCGGGTCGAGCGCCCGGCGGATCGCGGCCATGGCCTCGACCTCGACCGGCGACTTGTAGCGCCGCGCCTCTTCCGTCTTCATCGCGCCCAGGCCGTGCTCGGCGCTGATCGAGCCGCCCATGGACGCCACGATGTCGTGCACGATGCGGCTGCCCGCGTCGCGGCGGGCGGAATGTTCCGCATCGGCGGCGCCGTCGCCGCGCAGCACGTCGTAGTGGATGTTGCCGTCGCCCATGTGGCCGAAAGCGGCGATGCGGCAGCCGGGAACGAAGGCCCGCATGGCAGCGTCCGCCTCGCGCAGGAAGTCGGCGACGCGGGAGACCGGCACCGAAACGTCGTGCTTCCAGGTCGCGCCCTCCGGCTTCTGGGCCGGCGACTGGTTCTCGCGGATCGCCCACAGCGCCTTGGCCTGGGCCTCGGTCTGGGCGACGGCGGCGTCGCGGATCAGGCCGCTCTCCAGGCCCGAGGCCAGGAAGCGCTCCATCGCGGCCTCCGCCGAGCCGGGCTCGCCGGAGGAGAATTCCGCCAGCACGTACCAGGGGTGGGCTTCAGCCAGCGGGTCGCGGACGCCGGGGATGTTGCGGATCGCGAAATCGATGCCGAGCCGGCCCATCAGCTCGAAGGCCTCGACCGCGCCGCCGGTCTCGTCCTTGGCGCGGACCAAGAGCTTCAGGGCGTCCTCGGGGCTCCCGACCGCGATGAAGGCCACGGCGCGCGAGGCCATCACCGGGAACAGCTTCAGGGCCGCGGCGGTGACCACGCCCAGGGTGCCCTCGGCGCCGATCAAGAGCTGCTTCAGGTCGTAGCCGGTGTTGTCCTTGCGCAGGTGCTTCAGGCCATTCCAGACCTCGCCGTTCGGCAGCACCGCCTCCAGCCCCAGCACCAGCTGGCGGGTCATGCCGTAGCGCAGCACCTGGGTGCCGCCGGCGTTGGTCGAAACGAAGCCGCCGACCGTCGCCGAGCCCTCCGACGCCAGGCCCAGCGGGAACCGGCGGTTCAGCGCCGCGGCGGCCTCGTGCACCGCGCTCAGCGTGACGCCGGCCTCGGCGACCAGCACGTCGTCGAAGGCGTCGGCCTCGCGGATCGCCCGCATCCGCTCGGTGGACAGCAGGATCTCGCCCTGGGGGATCTGGCCGCCCACCAAGCCGGTGTTGCCGCCCTGTGTGGTGATCGGCGTGCCGCTTTCGGCGCAGATGCCGACGACGGCGGCGACGTCGGCGGTGGTCTTCGGCAGGGCCAGGAACGGCGTCTGCCCGCTCCAGCGGTCGCGCCATTCCAGCAGCTTGGGCGCCAGCCGTTCCGGGTCCTGGCTCCAGCCGCCTTCGCCGAGCACGGCCTTGAGGCGCGAGAGGACGTCGGCGGGAACAGGCGCGGTCATGGGCGGAAGATAGGCCCGCCGAAGCGGCGTGTCAGGCGTGAACCGGACTGAGCCCGATCAGCTCATGCGCCCCGAAGCCCTGCCGGTAGTCGAGCACCGAGGCGATCTCCACATCGACGCGGAAGATCGCCAGGGCGCCGGCCTGCGTCGGAACGAATTCCGCGAGCTTGGGGAACTTGGCCACGAACAGCGCGCCCACCCGCGCCAGCTCCTGCGGATCGGTGACCTCGACGGCCCGGCCGGCGAGCGAAAGGCCGCGGATGTCCGACCAGGTCCGGTGCGGCAGGTCGACGGTGATCGACACCCGCCGGTCGTGCGCCAGATTCTGGGCTTTCTGGGAGTCCGCCGAGCAGCCGAAGTAGATTGCCTCG
>JAFEDM010000064.1 GCA_018241625.1 Pseudomonadota bacterium
GGCGCCGGTCTTCGCGCTGGAGATGGGCGGCCATCTGATGGGGCCGGGCCGAATGGTCGCGCCGGCGGTCTCGAACTGGATCCAATTCGGCCTGTCGACGCCGGTGGTGTTCTGGGCCGGCTGGCCGTTCTTCGTGCGTGGCTGGGCTTCGGTGCGCAACCGCAGTCCGAACATGTTCACCCTGGTCGCGCTGGGTGTGGGCGTCGCCTGGATCTACAGCGCGGTGGCCGTTCTGGCGCCAGGGCTGTTCCCGCCGGCGTTCCGCGGCATGGGCGGCGCCGTGCCGGTCTATTTCGAGGCGGCGGCGGTGATCACGGTGCTGGTGCTGCTGGGGCAGGTCCTGGAACTGCGCGCCCGGGCCCGCACGTCGGGCGCGATCCGGGCGCTGCTTGACCTGGCTCCGAAGACGGCGCGACGCATTCGCGAGGACGGCGTGGACGAGGACGTCACCCTCGATCGGATCCTGGTCGGCGACCGGCTGCGGCTGCGGCCGGGCGAAAAGGTTCCGGTGGATGGCGAGGTGCTCGAGGGCCGGGTCTCCATCGACGAGAGCCTGGTCACCGGCGAATCCATGCCCGTGACCAAGGCGCCGGGCGCCCAGGTGGTCGCTGGGTCGATCAATCGGACCGGATCCTTCGTCATGCGGGCCGACAAGGTGGGCGCCGACACCCTGCTCGCGCGTATCGTGCAGATGGTGGCCGAGGCTCAGCGCAGCCGCGCCCCAATCCAGCGGTTGGCCGACCAGGTGTCGGCCTGGTTCGTGCCGGCGGTGATCGCTGTCGCCGCGGTGGCGTTCGTCGCGTGGGCGCTGGTCGGGCCGCCGCCGCGCTTCGCCTTCGCCCTGGTGGCCGCGGTCTCGGTCCTGATCATCGCCTGCCCGTGCGCCCTGGGCCTGGCCACGCCGATGTCGATCATGGTGGGCGTCGGCCGCGGCGCCCAGACAGGCGTGTTGATCCGCAACGCCGAAGCTTTGGAGCGTTTCGAGAAGATCGACACCCTGGTGGTGGACAAGACCGGCACCCTCACGGAGGGCCGTCCCGCCGTCACCGCAGTCAGGCCCGTCGACGGATCGGACGAGGCCGGGTTGCTGCGCCTGGCCGCCAGCCTCGAGCGGGGGAGCGAGCATCCGCTGGCGGAGGCGATCCTGCGCGCGGCGTCGGATCGCGGCCTCGACCTCGCCGAGGTCCAGGATTTCGACTCCCCGGTCGGGAAGGGCGTGCTGGGGATGGTCGAGGGGCGTCGGGTCGCGCTGGGCGGCGAGCCGTTGATGACGCAGCTTGGCGTGGATGTATCGCCGCTGGAAGACGAGGCGGAGGGGCTACGTCGAGAGGGCGCGACGGCGGTGTTCGCCGCCGTCGACGGTCGGCTCGCCGGGCTGATCGGCATCGCCGATCCGATCAAGGCGTCCACCCCGGCCGCGGTACAGGCGCTGCGCGCCGACGGCGTGCGGCTGGTCATGATGACCGGCGACAACCGCACCACGGCCCAGGCCGTCGCCGACCGGCTGGGGATCGAAGAGGTCGCCGCCGAGGTCCAGCCCGAAGACAAGGCCAAGGTGGTGGCCAGGCTGCGCGCGGAGGGACGCTGCGTCGCCATGGCGGGCGACGGGGTCAACGATGCGCCCGCGCTGGCCGCGGCCGATGTCGGCGTGGCCATGGGCGCCGGCTCCGACGTGGCGATCGAGAGCGCCGGCGTGACCTTGCTGAAAGGCGACCTGCAGGGGCTGGCGAAGGCGCGGCGGTTGTCGCGCGCCGTGATGGGCAACATCCGCCAGAACCTGGTGTTCGCCTTCATCTACAATGTGGCCGGCGTGCCGGTGGCGGCCGGCGTGCTCTATCCGGCCTTCGGCCGCCTGCTCTCGCCCGAGATCGCCGCGGCCGCCATGGCGCTGTCGTCCGTGAGCGTGATCGGCAACGCCCTGCGCCTGCGCGCGACCAAACTGGACTGAACCGGACAAGCGAAAGGCCGTCCCCTTGCGGGAACGGCCTCTGCGGCGCCGGCCTGCGGGGTTCGGCCGGGGGTCAGTACTTCACCCGCAGCTCCACGCCGACGGTGCGCGGCGGGTTGAAGTTGGCGTAGTCGCCGATCGTGCCGCGGTTGGCCGCCGAGATGCGGTAGATGTGCGACTCGTCCAGCAGGTTGCGGCTCCAGAGCGACAGGGACCCCGTCGCGCTCCCGCCCATCTTGATGTCGGCGAGCGTCAGATTGGCGTTCACGATGAAGCTGGAGTCGGTCTTCACAGCGACGTGCTGGGTGAGCGAGCCGGTCGGCGAAACGTCGGCGAACTCCGTCTGGAAGGCGTACTGCGCGTCCGCATAGTTGGCGTCGAGGTGGCCACGGAAGGTGAACCTGCCCAGTGGCGCTTCATAGTCGACGTAGGCGGAAGCCGCGTTCGGCGGGCTGTAGACCACGTTCACCGGGAACGGCGTGCCTTGCGGGACGACCGCGTTGCCGGTGAAGGGGAAGGGCGCATCCGGGATCTTCACATCGGTGTAGGCGTAGGAGACGCCCAGCGTCAGCCCGTCGGCGATCCGCGCGGTGATGTCCGCCTCGAAGCCCCTGATCTTCGACGTTCCGGGCGCGTTGCGCGTCTCTTCGGTGTGAGCGCCCTGGGTGGGACTCCCGGGCGTGGTGTCGACGTTGTCGAAGTCGATCTGGGTGTTGGTGCGGTCCATGGCGTAGGCGGCCAGGTTCACCCGCAGGCGGTGGTCGAGCAGCTCGGTCTTGGCGCCGATTTCGTAGGCCTTCACCTCTTCGGGGTTGAACGCCTGGAAGGTCGCCGACCGATCGTTGGCCCCGCCGGCGCGGTAGCCGGTGGAGTATTTGGCGTAGAGGCTGACGCCCTCCGCCGCGTCGTACGACAGGTTGAGCATCGGGTCGAAGCGGGTCTTGTCGAAGCTGAACTGGAACGCCGTCGCCTTGCCGTTGACGACGTAGAGCGAGCCGTCGCGCTTGTCCTTGGTGACCCGCCCGCCGGCGGTCAGGTGCAGAGCCGGGACCGACGACGGGGTGAAGGTGGCCTGGCCGTAGGCGGCGTAGCTGTCGGCGTCGGCCTGGCTGGCGCGCGTGATGAACCGGGTTCCGTATTCCCAACCGGCCGTGGCCGCGGCCGCCTTCGAGGTCCCGAAGGACGAGCGCAGGGTGAAGGCCGTGCCGTCCGCGTTCCATTGGTTCGAGAACGGCGTGGCGGCCGATTCCTTGGCGTGCTCGTGGAAATAGTAGAGGCCCGCCACATAGGTGAGGTTGGCCGCGCCGCCGACCGCCTGGAACTCCTGGCTGAACTGGTGCTGGTAGAGGTCCGACAGGCTGTAGCGGCCGAAGTTGGCGTTCGGCGCGAAGACGTTGCGGCTCTCGATGCCGGAGTTGTCCCACTGGTTCGCGCCGACGCCGCGGCCCGCGGTGATCGAGCGGAGTTCCACCTCGGGGGACAGCTTGTACTTCATGACCAGCGATGCGCCGCCCGTCTCGTCGACGCTGGGCTGCTGGATCGTACCGATGTCCGATGACGACTGGCGATCGGAATGGACCTTCACCAGCGGCGCCAACGGATTGATCGTGCCCGCCGGCGCGGCGGCGGGGCCGGTCAGCAGTTCCGCGAAGGTGCGAACCCGCTTGCCGTAGGGGTTGAAGCTGACCAGCTGGCTGAAGAACGGGGTGTTCTCGTCCTTGGCGTAGTCCACCGCCACCGTGGCGCTGAAGGCGTCGTTGGGGCGGAAGAGGCCGGTGATGCGGGCGCCCTTGCGGTGATACTGGTTCCAGCCGGCCTGGCCGGCGGCGGGGTTCTTGGTGGTCGGATCCTGGTGCTGGATCAGGGCGTCCACCTTCATCGACAGGCCGGCGAACTCGTCGAAATCCTGGTGGATCTGGCCGTCATAGGAGCCGTAGTTGCTGGCGCCGACGACGATCCGGCCCCCGGCCACGCCGGTCGGGGCCTTGGTCACGATATTCAGCGCGCCGCCTTCGGTGTTCCGCCCGAAGAGCGTGCCTTGCGGGCCGCGCAGGACCTCGAGGCGCTCCAGGTCCAACAGGGCCGCGTTCAGCCCCTGCTGACGGCCCAGGTATACCCCGTCGATATAGACGCCGACGCCCTGGTCGCGGGCGGTCTGGTTGGCGTCGAAGGGCACGATGCCCCGGATGCCGACGGTCAGCGCCGACTGGCGCGCCTCGAAGGTCGCGATCCGCAGCGACGGGATCATTCCATCCTGAAGGTTGATCAGGCTCTCCGCATGCCGGTCGGCCATGGCGGTGGCGTTCAGCACCGACACCGCGATCGGAGTTTGTTGCAGGTTCGTTTCAGTCTTGGTGGCGGTGACGATGACCTCGTCGAGCGTGGGCCCGGCTTCCGCGGCGGCGTCTGCGGCCAGGGCGGGCTGCGCGATCGCAGTCATCAGGACGGCAACCGCCGCGCTCCCAAAGTAATTTCGCATTTCTGTCCCCTCGTTGGCGCGAAGGGGATAGACGCCTGTGCATAACAGTAGCGCGACATTGGAATGAAACTTGAAAGACGAACGATCTCCATATCCAGTTCTTATAAAAGAATCGAAAATGCTATGGAGGCGGATAAAAATCTAGTTGAACTTCGGGAGAGTCATTGCGCATCAACAAGGCTTCACGCTGCGACGATATGCGGATAAAAATGCGGAAGTCTGGTTTTTACGAAAGCCCGGTGCTTTCCTTGCCTGCGAAAATCAGGACGGAATTGCTTGTGATGGAGGCTTTCTGGGCGGCGGGGCCGCTTTCAGTACGTCAGGTATTCGAGAGCATACCCGAACAATATAGACCGACCGAAAAGCTGACCAGGGTCACCGTTAATCGTCTGATTTCCAATATGGCAGTCAGAAGGTCCAAGCAGATAGGCAATTATCAAGTTTTCGAAGCGGTCGAGAGCCGCGACGTGGTCTATCGCCGCCTCGTGAGAAGTTTCGAAGATTTATTTCAAAATGAAACAGAGCTCAACCCTCTTGGCGCTGAGAGTTCCGTGCGTCTCGGCCTCGCCGGAAACTTCGCCGGTCGGCGGGCGTCAAGCGGCGCCTGAACCGAGGTTCCGAGCGCGGCGCGCGCACGGTTCTTCGGGGGCGCGACGCTCGCCTTCCGGAAAAGCGAAAGGCCGCTCCCTTGCGGGAACGGCCTTTCCATAGTCGGACCGCAGAGCGGTACGCGACCTGAAGTCAATCAATGACTTAGGCGCAGACCCCGCAAGCGGAGGTCCAGGTCACGGTTTCCGATCCACGGATGAAACTATGAGACACTGGATCACCTCCTTTCAGTTGCCAAAGCAAGGACCTCGAATATGGGTCGCTTCGAGGGGCTGTGCAAACGCTGCGATGACGCAGGGTCAGCGCAGGCCGCGCGCGCGATCCCCGACGGCGGCCAGTTCCTCCAGGCTGCGGCGGCGGCGCAGGGTCTGGACGGGCTGGGACAGCTTGTCGAGCGCCTGCAGGGTGGCGCGGCGGCCCTCGGCGACGGCGGGCTCGTAGGCGGCGAAGTCGCGGATTTCCACCTTCGACACGTCCGGCAGCACCAGCACGTCGGTGGCGTCGCGCGCGGCGTTGATGTCGCGCGAGGTCGAGACCGTCGCGGTGCGCATCAAGAGCGAGACGATCGGCGGGCCCTTGCGCCACTGGCCCGACCAGAACCAGCGCCAGACGGAGGCCGGACGCGCCACGTCGTCGGCGGTGATGCTGCGGCCCTGGGTGACGTCGACACCGACGATCGGCCCGATCTGGCTGGCGCGCATCACGTCGGCCGGGAAGTTCTTCATCACCGCGCCGTCCACCAGCACATTGTTGTCGTCGATGGCCGGCGGCAGGATGCCGGGCAGGGAGACCGACGCCCGTAGCGCCCGGCGCAACAACCCGCGGCGATGCATCTGGTAGGCGCCGGTGGTGAGATTGGACGACAGGCAGAAGAACGGCAGCCACAGGTCAGCGATCTGGGTGTCGCCGAAGTGGTGGGTCAGCCGGTCGTTGACCTTGAGCCCGTGGGTCATGGCGAGGAGCGGCAGGGCGATGTCGGTCAGCGGGCTGGTGTCGACGAAGGCTTCCTTGATCCGTTCCTCCAGTTCGTCGTCGTTCCAGCCCATGGCGACGCCCGCGGCGATCACCGCGCCCATGGAGACCCCGCCCACGAAATCAATCGGAACGCCGCGCTCGCGCAGCGCCCGCACCGCGCCGATGTGGGCGTAGGCCCGCGCGCCGCCGCCGGACAGCACCAGGCCCACAGACTGGCCGGTGAGCACCCGGGCCAGCCGCTTGAAGTCGCCCTCGTGGTTGCGGCGCAGGTGGAACAGGCGGGCCGGCGCGGCGGCGTCCAGCCAGGCCTCTGACCCCTGGGGCCGATCGATGCCGGAGGGCTGCAGCAGGATCAGGTCGACCAGCTGCTGGGCCTGCAGGGGCGAGCGGTCGTCCGTGGTCGCCGCCGCGCCGGGCGGCCGCTGGTCGCCGCGGCCGACGCGGAACAGCCGGTCGACCTGGCGCGCGGTCATCTGTCGCCAACCGGTGTCGCCCGTGTCGGCCACATAGAGCACGAAGTCGTGGGTGCGCTCGACATCCGAGAACCATTCGGTGGGCGCGCTCTGCGCCTCCGCGCCGATGGTGGTGACGCTGTAGCCCAGCTTGGCGATCTCCGCCGCCAGCCGCTCTACCAGCGGCCGTAGCGGTCCGGGCGCACCGATCGAGATGAAACCGAACACTGAGGGCTCGCCCACGCCGCCCTTGGTCACCGCCTGGCGGCTGCGCAGCATCATCAGCTTGGCGAGCTCGATCATCACCGCCGTGTCGGCCTCGCAGGCCTCCAGGAAGACGTCGCGGGGCACGGCGATGATCTCGCAGTCGCGCAGGGCGACCACATCGGCGGAGTGCGGCGCCTCGGCGATCAGGCTCATCTCGCCGGCCGGCTCGCCGGGGCGGATCACCCCCAGGAACTGCGCTTCGTGGCCCGGCTCGCGGCGGAAGGCGCCCAGCCGCCCGGCGCGCAGGAAATAGAGTTGGTCGGAGATATCCCCCGCCGAGAACAGGGTCGCGCCGCCGGGCAGGGAGAACCAGACGGCCTCCTCCTGCACGCGCTCCTGATGGAAGAGCCGCGCCAGCGCCGATTCGTCGGGAATCTCAGGAAGCCGGGACACCGGGCCTGAGCCTAGCGTCACCGCAGAGTCGGGGCCATGGCCTGCCGGAAGCGTCTGGCGTGGCATGGCGGCGCGACCCGCCGTCCCACTGGCCAAAGGTCACCGGCGGTCCTAAGCCAGGGGTCATGGCCCTGCACATGATCAAGCTGGTGGTCGGCTGCGACACCATCGAGGAACTGCTCGAGTGGCACGCGAGCCGCGGCCCGAACGAGCCCTGGATCCTGCGCACCCGCCAGACCCCGAAGCGGGCGGCGGAGCTGATGGACGGGGGCTCGGTCTATCGGGTCTTCAAGGGCGTGATCCTCTGCCGCCAGGCGATCCTGGACGTGAACACGGTGGGCGAGGGCGTCACCGCGCGCTGCGAGGTCACCCTCGACGAGACGCCGGTCCGGGTCGCGCCGACGCCCCGGCGAGCTTTCCAGGGATGGCGCTATCTGGAGGGCAAGGACGCGCCGCCGGACCTGGCGCAGGACGCCTTCGCCGATGTGCCCAGCGACCTGGCGCGGCGGCTGCGCGAAGCCGGCGCCTGGT
The DNA here is from genome assembly GCA_018241625.1 of Pseudomonadota bacterium. Lineage (GTDB taxonomy): Bacteria > Pseudomonadota > Alphaproteobacteria > Caulobacterales > Caulobacteraceae > Phenylobacterium. The sequence goes on from JAFEDM010000064.1 coordinate 7,655, forward strand.
GACTGTCCACAGGCGCCGCGACGGGCCGCGTTGACCCACCTGCGTTCGGCACGCTCACCTAGGGGCGAAGTGATTCGCCGCAAACCGGCTGGGGTGAGGAGTTAAGAGATGCCGAAAGCCAGCGTTATCGTGATCGGCAATGAGAAGGGCGGGGCCGGCAAGTCGACCATCGCCATCCATACGACGACCGCCCTGCTGCATGCGGGCGCGAGCGTGGCGGTGCTGGACCTCGACCTGCGCCAGCAGTCCATGGGCCACTTCTTCGCCAACCGCCGCGCCTGGCTGGCGGCGAACGACGCGACCGCGCCCATGCCGCTGGAGCATCCGCTGAGCTCGGACGGCAAGGCGCTGGCCCAGGCGCCGGACGCCGAAGCCCTGGCCCGTTTCGAGGAGGCCTTCGAGGACGTGGCCGACAAGGCCGACTTCGTGCTGATCGACACGCCCGGGTCCGACACCGCCATCAGCCGCGCCGCCCACGGCCGCGCCGACCTGATCGTCACCCCGATGAACGACAGCTTCGTCGATTTCGACATGCTGGGCGTGGTCGATCCGGTGACGCTGGAGCTGAAGCGGCACAGCCTCTATTCCGAGACCGTCTGGGAAAGCCGCAAGGCGCGCGCGGTCAAGGATCGCAAGCAGATCGACTGGGTGGTGCTGCGCAACCGCCTGGCGCCCACCGAGGCCCGCAACCGCAAGCGCCTCGAGGAGCGGATCGAGACCCTGTCGCGCAAGGTCGGCTTCCGCATCGGGCCGGGCCTGCGCGACCGGGTGATCTATCGCGAACTGTTCCCGTTCGGCCTGACGGTGGCGGACCTGTCGCCCCAGATCCGGCCGGTGGTGATGTCGTTGCAGCATGTGGCGGCGCGCCAGGAGCTGCGGGCCCTGATGACCGCGCTTGGCCTCTCGGGCTTCTCCGACGCCGAGCAGATCGCCGCCGAGTAGGCGGAAGGGCGCCCCGATGCTCTATCTCGTGATCGGGGCTGTGATCCTCTGGCTGCTGGTGGGCCTGGGGCGCGGGCAGGTGGTGTTCAAGCGCCGCGAATGGCGGCTGGCCTCCAGCGGTTTCGCCCTCGCGGCCTTCGCGGGCGCGGCCTATGCCGGCCTGCGCGGCGGCTGGGAAATCTCGATCGTCCTTGTGGTCCTGGGCCTGTGGCTGGTGACCACCAGCCGCATGAACCGCCCGCGGGTCGTGCAGGCGCCGCCGCCGCCGCGCGAGATGACGGCCTCCGAGGCGCGCTCGATCCTGGGCGTCGGTCCCGAAGCGACGGATCGGGAGATCGATGCGGCCTACAAGCGGCTGATGCGCTCGGTCCATCCCGACAAGGGCGGGACCAGCGGCCTGGCGGCCCAGCTCAACGCCGCGCGGGCCAAACTGTTGGAAGACTAGGCGGTTCCCGCACGGGAACTCGAAGCCTCGCCAGGCGGTTTTCCGGGCCTGATGGACCAAAACCACAAGGCGTCGCCGCCCGGTCGGGCCCCGCTGCTCTCCCGCGAGGAGATCGAGGCCCTGATGCAGGGGCCGGTGAAGGACTGGCCGTCGGTGATCGTCGTCGGCGACGATGACGTCGTGGGGTTCACGCCGGCGCGCGCAACCCCGTTGGAGGATCCGCTCAGGCGGGCTTGATCACCGCGCAGGCGAGCCGCTTGGCCTTCAGCGCGCGGCACGCGTCCTTGGCGTCGGCCTCGCTGAACCCGCTGAACACCGCCTTGTAGCGCCGGCCGGCCTTGTCGGCCGCCCCGCGCGCGTCGCCGAACTGATCGCCGAACTTCTTCTCGACCATGGCGATCTGGGCGCGGGCGTCGGACTTAGAACGGAACTCGCCCACCTGCACGGCCCACTTGGCCTTGGAAAGCTTCGGGCTGTCCTTGGCGACGGCGATCTTGCCCGCGGCCTTGGCGGCGGGACCGCCGGTCAGCACGATCTTCAGCTGGTCCTGCTCGCCGTCGCCCTGGCCGACCGGCGGACGCACCACCGGGCCGTTCAGCTCGGTGGGTTCAAACTCGTTCTGGGCCACGACGATCTTCTCACCGTTGGCGCGGCGGCGCATGACGTCGAAGCCGGTGACCAGCAGGCTCTCGGCGTTCTCGTCGCGCAGCGCGGTCGAGGGGCCGCCCATGACCACGGCGATCAGCCGGCGATTGTCCCGCACGGCGCTGACCGCCAGGTTGAAGCCCGAGGCGTTGGTGAAACCGGTCTTCAGGCCGTCGACGCCCTGCATCCGGCCCAGCAGATGGTTGTGGTTGGCGATGGTTTGCCCGCGGAAGCGGAATTCCTGCATCGAGAACAGCTTGTAGTACTGCGGGTAGTCCCGCATCACCGCGCGGCTGAGGATCGCGATGTCGCGCGCCGTCGACAGCTGGCGGCTGTCCGGCAGGCCCGAGGCGTTCACGAAGTGGGTGTTCTGCATGCCCAGCTCCTGGGCCCGCAGGGTCATCAAGGCGGCGAAGCGGCTTTCGGTGCCGCCGATCTTCTCGGCCATGGCCACGGCGGCGTCATTGGCCGAGCGGGTGGCCATGCCGTCCATGGCTTCCTCGACGCTGATCGAGTCGCCGGCGCGCACGCCCAGCTTGGTCGGGGCCTGGGCCGCGGCGTGCGGCGAGACCACCACCCGGTCGTCCAGGTGCAGCTTGCCCGAGGCCAGGGCCTCGAAGGTCAGGTACAGCGTCATGATCTTGGTGATCGACGCGGGATAGCGCGGGCTGTCGGCGTGCTTGGCGTAGAGGATCTCGCCAGACTTCGCGTCGACGACGACGGCCGCGTACTTGGTCTGCGACGCCGCCAGCAGATTCTGGAAGTAGGGGATCTGTGCGGCCGCCGGGGTGGCGACGACGGGGACTGCGGTTGCTGCGGCCAGACCTAACGCGAGGAACAGGCGGCGGGCGCGCGTGGCGATCATGCTTCGTCCGTCGAATCAAAGGGTTGGAACGGCCCCTGGACCGCTCTGTTATCTCCGTAGCATGACAGGGGGAACCTGAGATTAGAGTAAACAGGAGTTGAACGGGCGCTTTTGTCGCGGTGCGCCGCACTAAGGTGAAGCTTCCGGATTTCCTTAGGGATTACAGCCGTTCATCAAGTCATTGTGCACTGCACAAAAACATGTTGACTGCTGCACTGCAACATGGGATACGTCCGTTGCGTTTTAAGAGGTCCAGCCCCCCGGACCTATTTCCCGTTTAGATTCGCACCGAACCCCGGAGATCACCCATGGCCGCCGCCGCCGAAGCCGTGAAGTCCACGGTCGAACAATTCACCGCCGCCTCGAACACCGCTTTCAAGGACGGCGTCGAAAAGACCCTCGCCGCCCTGAACGACGCCAACGCCCATTCCAAGAAGAACCTGGAAGCGGTCGTGGCCTCGGTCACCGCCGCCACCAAGGGCGCGGAAGCCCTGGGCGCCCAGGCGATGGCCTTCTCGAAGACCTCCTTCGAAGCCAACGTCGCCGCCGCCAAGTCGCTGACCTCCGCCAAGAGCGTGCAGGAAGTCGTCGAACTGCAGACCTCCTTCGCCAAGTCGGCGCTGGAAGCCTATATGGCCGAAGTCGGCCGCATGACCGAGATCGTCTCGGCCTCGGTGAAGGACAGCGTGAAGCCGCTGAACGAGCGCATGACCGCCGCGGTCGAGCGCCTGCAGGCCGCTCGCTAACGAGCCCCCCGAGTAGAGTAAGCCCCGCGTAGCGTTTGGGGTCAAAAGGGCCGGAGCATCAGCTCCGGCCCTTTTCGCGTTTTGGGGCCTGTTCGGCGCGCGGGGAGGGCGCTAGACCTGCGCCCATGTCCCAGATCGAAGATCGCCTGAACGCCGCCGGCGTGGTCCTGCCGCAGCCCAACGCCCCCGTCGCCAACTATGTGCCGTTCGTCCGGGTCGGCGAGCTGGTCCACATCTCCGGCCAGGTGTCGCTGGACGCCAACGGCGGCATCAAGGGCGTGGTGGGCGAGGACGTGGACCTGGAGGCGGCCAAGCGCGCGGCCCGCCTCTGCGGCCTGTCGCTGCTGGCCCAGATGAAGGCCGCTTGCGAGGGCGACCTCGACCGGGTGGTCCGGGTGGTCAAGCTGGGCGGTTTCGTCCAGGCCGGCCCAAACTTCTTCGAGATCCCGCAGGTGGTGAACGGCTGCTCCGACCTGATGGTCGAGGCGTTCGGCGACGCCGGCCGTCACGCCCGCTCGGCCGTGGGTGTCTATCGCCTGCCGATGAACTTCGCGGTCGAGGTGGATGCGGTGGTGGCCGTCCGGTGAGGGATGTCGCCAGCCAGGCGCAGTTCGGCGAGGCGTGGGAGCGGCTCTTCCACCCGCCGGTGGCGCACCGTGGCCTGTGGACCCCCGATGGCGCGCCGGAGAACTCGCTGGCCGCCTTCCAGGCCGCCTGCGCCGCCGGCTACGGCATCGAACTGGACGTCCAGCTTTCCGCCGACGGCGAAGCCATGGTGTTCCACGACGAGGACCTCGCGCGGATGACCGGCGTCGCGGGCCGGCTCAGCGACCGCACCGCCGCCGAACTCTCCGAACTGCGCCTGAAGGGTACGGACGAGCGGATCCCGACCCTGGTCGAGACCCTGGCCCTGGTCGGTCGCCGCGCCCTGGTCCACATCGAACTGAAGACGCCGTGGGGTCATGTCGGGCCGCTGGAGCAGCGGACGCACGAGATCATCATCGACCATGCCGGGCCGGTCTGCGTGATCGGCTTCAACCCCTATAGCCACGCCTGGTTCGCGGAGCGGTTTCCCGGCGTGATGCGTGGCCTCGACAGCTATTCCTACAAGAAGGCGCCGCACCTGTCGGAGGAACAGCGCAAGAGCTTCGCCCGACTGGAGCACGTGGCGATCGCCAAGCCGCATTTCCTGGCGCTGGGCCTCGACATGCTGCCCAGCGAGCAGGCCATGGGCTTCCGTATCGAGGGGTTGCCCATCGTCGCGTGGACCGTCCGCAAGCCGGAAGAGTGGGAGGCCGTGCGCGAAGGCTGCGACAACCTTATCTTCGAGGGGTTTTCCCCTGCGGAGGCCTAGGGCGTGAAGCTGAAACCGGCGGTCCGTGTCGCCCGCCGTATCGCCGAAATCGGGCGTGAGGCCTGGGACGCCTGCGCCGTGCCGCAGGGCAATCCTTTCGTGCTCTACGACTTCCTCGACGCCGCCGAGGCCACCGACTGCGCCGTCGAGCGCACCGGCTGGGGCCCGTCGCACATCGCGGTGGAGGACGAGGCGGGCGCGGTGGCGGCGGTCATGCCGCTCTACCGGAAGTCCCACAGCCAGGGCGAATACATCTTCGACCACGCCTGGGCCGACGCCTACGAGCGGGCGGGCGGCCAGTACTATCCAAAGCTGCTGAGCGCCGCGCCGTTCACGCCGGCCACCGGCCCGCGGCTGCTGGCTCGCCCTGACGTCGACCTGGACGAGGCGCGACGCTTCCTGCTGGGCGGCGCCCTGACGCTCTGCGAGCGCTACGGGACCTCGTCCCTGCACATCAACTTCCCGACGGAAGACGAATGGCTCTGGATGGGCGAGCAGGGCCTGGCCCGCCGCGAGGGCCAGCAATACCACTGGGAGAACCGCGGCTACGCCACCTTCGAGGATTTCCTGGCCGCCCTGTCCTCAGGCCGCCGCAAGACCATTCGCCGCGAACGCCGCGACGCGGCCGCGGGGCTGGAGATCGCCTGCCTGACCGGCGCGGAGATTACCGAGGACCACTGGGACGCCTTCTTCGGCTTCTACATGGACACCGGTTCGCGCAAGTGGGGCCGGCCGTACCTCAATCGCCCGTTCTTTTCCGAGCTCAGCGCGCGGATGGCCGACCGGGTGCTGCTGGTGATGGCGAAAAAGGACGGCCGCTGGATCGCCGGCGCGCTGAACCTGATCGGCGACGACTGCCTCTATGGCCGCAACTGGGGCTGCGTCGAGGACGTGCCCTTCCTGCACTTCGAGCTCTGCTACTACCAGGCGATCGAGTGGGCGATCGGCCGCGGCCTGGCCCGCGTCGAGGCGGGCGCCCAGGGCCAGCACAAGATCGCGCGCGGCTATCTGCCGAAGCCCGTCTACTCCGCCCACTACATCGCCGACCCGGCCTTGCGTGGTCCGGTCGAGCGCTTCGTCCTGCAGGAGCGGCAGGGCGTCGAGCAGGAGATGGAGTGGCTCGCGGAGGAGTATTCGCCGTTCCGGCACGACGGCTAGGACCGCTCCCAGGCCTGTTTCAGCAGCGCTTTCACCGAGGCGTCGACCTGTCCCGCATTGTCCAGCACGAGCTTGGATTTCAGCCGCTCTGACCAGCCCTCATTCTTCGGCGGCTCCAGCCGCGGGTCGGCGTCGGGTTCCAGCGCCAGGCCGAGCACCGCCTTGCCGCCCTTCGCCGGTTTGGCGGAGGCGAATTGGAAAGCCTTGGAGAAGGCGGTGAACCCTTTGCGCTGGGAGGCGACGAGGCCGGGAAAGTCGGCGACGGCCGCCTCGATCGCCTCAAGGATGGCCCGGGACGGGGCGTCGGCCCAAAGGGTGTCGCGCAGGTTGTCCGGTTCGGCCCAGTGCGCCGTCTCAGGGAAGGCGCGGCCCAGGATCACGCCGGCGCGGTTCGTGCCGATCCCATGCTGTGTCTTGAACCAGTCCTTCCGGGCCTTGGGCTTGGTTTCGGGGCAGGTCTTGGCGATCGCCACCCATTCATCCAGGGTCTTGCCGGTCTCGCGTTCCATGCTCTCCAGGATCGAGGCGAACCATTTCTCCTGGCGCTCGGTCATGCTGGAGGGCTTGGGGGCGTCCGTCATTCCGTCTCCGATGCGGATTTGATAGGCGTGGCGCTCACCAACGGGAGCGCGGCATGAGCTTGGACGGGACCTACGACGACGGCAACATCTTCGCCAAGATCCTGCGCGGCGAAGCGCCGGCAGCCAAGGTGTTCGAGGACGATCACGTCCTGGCCTTCATGGATGTCTTCCCGCAGGCCAAGGGTCACACCCTGGTGATCCCCAAGCACTCGTCGGCCCGCAACCTGCTGGAGGAGGAGCCGCAGACGCTGGCTCACCTTTTCCAGGGCGTGCAGCGGGTGGCCCGCGCCGTGCGCGCGGCGCTCCGTCCCGACGGTCTGACGATCACCCAGTTCAACGGCGCGGTTTCGGGCCAGACGGTGTTCCACCTGCACGTCCACATCATTCCGCGCTGGGACGGCGTGCCGCTGGGCCGCCACGGCGAGGGCGGCATGGCCGACGCGGGCGAACTGAAGACCTTGGCCGCCGAGATCGCGGCAAAGATCAGTTAGGCCGCAACGCCGACAGGGCGCCGGCGGTGACCATCAGGGCGGCCAGGATGATTTTGATCATCATAGGGTGCTCCTCGGCCGCCCAGGCGGCCTCGCTTAGCGGTAGTGTCCGGGGATCCAGGCGCCGTAGCGGTCGTAATGGCCGGGAACCCAGGGGCCGCGGCCATCGATCACCACGCGTTCGCGAACGGGATAGGTGCTCACGCAGGCGCTGAGCGCGCCGGCGGCGAGGGTGAGTACGAGGGCGGTGAGGACGGTCTTGGTCATCGCGTGTCTCCTTGCGGCCTCCCTCGGGGCCTGAAGTCACGCTAGGCGCGGCAAGCTGAACCGTGCGCGAGGCCGACGGTCAGCCGGTGTTCATCAAGCGCCCAACGAAAAAGCCCCGGGCGCGAACCCGGGGCTTCTCGTCTCTGCGCTGCGCCGAAGCCTAGTCGACGGCTTCCGGTTCGGGCTGGCCCTTGGCCGGGGTCTCGATGACCGGCGCGCCGGGCTCGTGATCCTCGCCCTCGATCTCGAAGGCCAGCTTGCCGTCCTTGAGCACCACCTTGACGTGGCCGCCCTTGACCAGCTTGCCGAACAGGATCTCGTCGGCGAGCGGCTTCTTGATGTTCTCCTGGATGACCCGGGCCAGCGGCCGGGCGCCGTAGAGCTCGTCGAAGCCGTTCTTCGCCAGCCAGTCGGTGGCGTCGTCGGAGGTTTCGATCGTCACGTGGCGGTCGGCGAGTTGCGCCTCCAGCTGCATGACGAACTTCAGCACCACCTGGCGGATGATCTCCGGGGTCAGCGACCGGAACTGGACGATGGCGTCCAGGCGGTTGCGGAATTCCGGCGTGAACAGGCGCTTGAGCGCCTCGTCCACCTCATCGTCCGCCTTGCCGCGGCCGAAGCCGATGGAGTTCTTCTGGGCGTCGGAGGCCCCCGCGTTGGTGGTCATGATCAGGACCACGTTGCGGAAGTCGATCTTCTTGCCGTTCGAGTCCGTCAGCGCCCCGTGATCCATCACCTGCAGCAGGATGTTGAACACGTCCGGGTGCGCCTTCTCGATCTCGTCGAGCAGGACCACCGCGTGCGGGTGCTGGTCCACGGCGTCGGTCAGCAGGCCACCCTGGTCGAAGCCCACATAGCCGGGGGGCGCGCCGATCAGGCGGCTCACGGTGTGGCGCTCCATGTACTCGCTCATGTCGAAGCGCAGGAGTTCGATGCCCAGGGTCGAAGCCAGTTGACGCGCCGTCTCGGTCTTGCCGGTGCCGGTGGGGCCCGAGAACAGGTAGCAGCCGATCGGCTTGCTGGCGTCTCGCAGGCCGGCGCGGGCCATCTTCATGGCGGCGCTGAGCTGTTCGATGGCGTTGTCCTGGCCGTAGACCGCCCGCTTCAGGTCGGCCTCCAGTTGCTTCAGCGCCTCGGTGTCGGACTTGGACACCGACTTCGGCGGGATGCGGGCGATCTTGGCGACGACCGCCTCGATCTCCTTCAGGCCGATGGTCTTCTTGCGCTTGTTCTCGGAGACCAGCATCTGGCTGGCCCCGGCCTCGTCGATGATGTCGATGGCCTTGTCGGGCAGCTTGCGGTCGTTGATGTACTTGGCCGACAGCTCCACCGCCGCCTTGATGGCGTCGTTGGTGTAACGGAGCTTGTGGAACTCCTCGTAGTAGGTCTTCAGGCCCTTGAGGATCTTGATGGTGTCCTCGATCGTGGGCTCGTTCACGTCGATCTTCTGGAACCGGCGGACGAGCGCGCGGTCCTTTTCGAAGTGCTGACGGAACTCCTTGTAGGTGGTCGAGCCCATGCACCGCAGGGTGCCTGAGGCCAGGGCCGGCTTCAGCAGGTTGGAGGCGTCCATGGCCCCGCCGCTGGTGGCGCCAGCGCCGATCACCGTGTGGATCTCGTCGATGAACAGCACCGCGTCAGGGTGGTTCTCCAGCTCCTTGACGACCTGCTTCACGCGTTCTTCGAAGTCGCCGCGATAGCGGGTGCCCGCCAGCAGCGAGCCCATGTCGAGCGAGAAGATGGTGGAGCCCGCCAGGACTTCCGGCACCTCGTTGTTGACGATCTTGCGCGCCAGGCCCTCGGCGATGGCGGTCTTGCCCACGCCGGGGTCGCCCACCAGCAGCGGGTTGTTCTTGGTGCGCCGGCACAGGATCTGGATGCAGCGCTCGACCTCGGCCGCGCGGCCGATCAGCGGATCGACCTTACCCTGCTTGGCCTTCTCGTTGAGGTTGACGCAGTAGGCTTCGAGGGCCTCGCCGCCGGTCTTGACGGTAGGCTTGTCCTCGTCGTCCGAGGCGCCCTTCACGGGCTTGGCTTCCGAGGCGCCGGCCTTCTTGGCGATGCCGTGGGCGATGTAGTTCACCGCGTCATAGCGGGTCATGTCCTGCTCTTGCAGGAAGTAGGCGGCGTGGCTCTCGCGCTCGGAGAAGATCGCCACCAGCACATTGGCGCCGGTGACCTCCTCGCGGCCGGAGGACTGGACGTGGATGACCGCGCGCTGGATCACGCGCTGGAAGCCCGCCGTGGGCTTGGCGTCCTCGCCGTCGTCAACGACCAGCGAGCGCAGCTCGGTGTCCACATAGTTGGTGAGCGTGGTCCTGAGCGCATTCAGATCGACGTCGCAGGCGCGCATGACGCCGGCGGCGTCCTCATCGTCGATGAGGGAAAGCAGAAGGTGCTCGAGGGTCGCGTATTCGTGCTTGCGCTGGTTGGCGTACGCCACCGCGCGATGAAGGGACTCTTCGAGGGGGCGCGAGAATGAGGGCAAGTGCGCTCTAATCCTTTTCCATGGTGCACTGCAGCGGGTGTTGATGCCGCCGCGCCGTATCAACGACCTGGGCTACTTTTGTTTCCGCCACCTCGTAGGTGAACACCCCACAGACCCCCACGCCGTGTTGATGGACGTGAAGCATTATGCGAGTCGCGTCTTCGCGCGACTTGTTGAAGAACTGCTCAAGAACATAGACCACGAATTCCATAGGCGTGTAGTCGTCGTTCAAGATGAGCACTCGATACATCGAGGGCTTTTGTGTCTTCGGCTTGGTCTGGGTGACGACAGCCGACCGGATGCCGGTGTCTTCATCGCCCATCTTCCGTTCGGCCATTCAATCGATCTCCTGGCGACGCGTCCGTCGCCATCGGTCGATTAGATATGCAAACCCGGCTCGTAAGGAAGGGTCGAATCGTCACGGGGACCAGCGAAACCGTCAAGACGGCAGGATTTGAGCGCCCATTTGGGATGGTTTTCGCGCCTCAGGAGTCCTTTGAGGCGCCGCGCGCCCGAAAAATGCGCCC
>JAFEDM010000065.1 GCA_018241625.1 Pseudomonadota bacterium
AGACGGGTTCATCGTACCTCGGAAGGACGGTATTTCTATTCGAACTGTCGAGGACCGCCGGGAAACCCGGCAAGTTCAATGCAGCCACGGCCTGGCGGCGGCATAGCCTATGCTAGGTCGCTTCGTAGAGCGCCTGGGCGGCGGCCAGGTCCTGCACGATGTGGCCGAGGGACTTGTAGACCGTCACCTGCTCGGCCGACTGGCGGCCTTCGAGCTTGCCGTCCAGCACTTGGCCGATCTCGCCGACCACATGGTCGTCGCCGACCAGGCCGGCTTCCTTGGCCTTGAGGAACTCCGCGCCTTGCGCCAGCACGCCCTCGCGGTAGTCGGCGATGAAGCGGGAGCGGACCACCAGGTCGTGGTCGACCTCGGTCGGGCCGGCGAAGCTGGAGCCCACGACGTTGACGTGGGTCCCGGGCGCCACCCATGCGCCCTTCAGGATCGGCTCCTTGGCGCTGGAGACGGTGCAGATGATGTCGGCCTGGGCGACGCAGGCCTCGACGTCGAGCGCGGCGGTGACCGGCAGGCCGAGTTCGGCGTGCAACTTCTCGGCGGCGCCGGCGGCGCGTTCCGGATCGCGGCCCCAGACGGCGATGGTCGAGAGCTCACGCACCTGGGCGATGGCGCGGGCATGGGTGAAGGCCTGCTCGCCATAGCCCAGGATCGCCAGGCGGTGGGCGTCGGGCCGGGCCAGGGCGTCGGTGGCCACGGCGCTGGCCGCGCCGGTGCGGATGGCGGTGACCTCGCCGGCGTGGACGATGCAGACCGGCGCGCCGGTCTCGCCGTCGAACAGGGCGACCACGCCCTGGTGCGACTGGACGCCCTTGGCGAAGTTCTCCGGGAATACGCTGACCAGCTTGCAGCCGAACATCGCCCGTTCCCCGAGCGCGCCCGGCATGGTCCCGAACATCCGCCCGCCGCCCAGCTGGATGATCTGGCGCAGCAGCTGCTTCGTCTCGCCCCGCGACAGGGCGATCATCGCCTGGCGGACCAGCGGGATGCAGAGCTCATAGGTGAGCTTCTCGCGCACCTCCTCGCGGTCGATGACCTTCATGCCTCGCTCCCAATCCGCATTGTGGCGCTGGCCGCGAACCTAGTAGACGCAGCCCTTGTCGGGAACGCCGGGTTTCCGCACCCACTGGTAGGCGTCGACCGTCTCGCCGCGCGGTAGGTAGGTGAGGGGGAAGGTCTTGCCGTCGCGGGTGACCTTGAGCGTCAGCAGGCGCGTCTGGTCGCCCTGCACGCTGTCCATCGCCACCGAATAGGTGACCACGTCGCCGTTCTTGAGACCCGCCTTGGCCGCTTCGGAATTGGGGTCGAGGCCGCGGATGGTCTTGATGTCGCCGACCAGCGATTTGGGTTCGAAGCCCAGGTCGAAGCGGCGGAACTTGGCGGTGGCGCGCGTGAAGCAGGGGCCGAAGTCTCCGCTCTCCGGCAGCATCAGCTTGCCGGCCAGCATGTCGGCGTGAACCTTGCGGCCCTCCGGCCCGAGCGCGCCGTCGAGCAAGGACAGCCAGGCCGCCTCGTCCATCGGCTTGCCGGCCTGTTTGCGCTGGACCATGGCGACGATGAGGTCATCGAGGGTCTTCCGACCGCCTGAAGCGCGGCGGATCTTGCCGTCGAGCACCGCGAAATAGAGCGCGCCGCGGTCGTAGGGCAGGGTTCGGATGCGGGTGTCTTCCCAGAACCTCGGGCCGACCTCCCGGTCCGGCGTATCGTTCAGCGCATTGGTGTAATAGCGCCGCGCCGTGGCGTTGATGTCGTCCAGGAAGTCGCCGCTCGAAATCATCCCGGCGCGCCAGGGCAGCAGGGCCTGGTAGTGCACGGCGATGCCCTCGCCATACCACGCGCCGCCAAGGCCGGTGGCGGTCCAGGTGTGGATCATCTCGTGCGCCAGGGTGCCCTTCAGGTGCTCCGGGTCCCTGGCCGTCTCGCCCCAGGTGAGCAGGAAGGAGTTGGTCAGCGCCGCGCCGCCGCCGGCGTTGATCGGATTGTAGCGCAGGATGACGCGGTAGGGCGGCTCGGCCGGGTCCTTGAAGAAGCCGCTCATCCAGCCGTGCAGTTTGCCGGCCCAGACCATCAGCGGCCTCGGGTCGAAGGGCGGTTCGCCCAGCCAGGCGGCGGAGAAGCCGGTCTGCTTCACGGCCGCCGGTTCCCTATGCATCGGGCCCGCCATGTAGAGCGCCCGGTGCAGGCGGTCGGCCGGTCCGGCCGGCAGATGGACCTCGCCCTCGCCGAAGCTGGACATGGCGCTGGAGCCCTGGGGCAGGGCGGCGATGTCCCAGGCCAGGGTGACGGGCCGCGCCTTGGGCCCTTCCGGCAACAGGATGAAGGTGTTGCCGACGCCGCTGACGCCGCCGCCCTCGGTGCGCAGGCTGTAGGGCGGGCCGGAGCCGCGGGCCGGCGGGGTGTCGTCGACCGGCGCGCGGTAGCGAACCTCGAGGGCGCCTTTGACGGCGCGGCCGGCGATCCAGTGGCGCGAATATTCGATGGCGGCCGGGTCATCCTTGACGGTGAGCGGCACCGGGCCGTCGTCGTCGCGGGCGGTGAGGCCAGTGAGCGTGGTCGCGATGGTGTCGGTGTTGGCGATGACGATGGGCAGGCGCAGGACTTCGGCGCCGGCCGGCGCGTCGGCCGCGGGGATGCGCAGGGTCACGTCCAGCGAACCCTTGCCGGTGGCTTGGTCCATGGCCGACGGCTTGAGCAGGACCGAGAGATCGCCGGGCGCGGGCGCAAAGGCGCAGAGGCCCAGGGCGGCCGTGGTGGCGAGGGCGACGGCGAGGCGGGTCATGCGGGGCTCTCTGAAGCTTGCTGCAGCAGCCATTGGGCGACGGCGAGGTCCTGCGCGGCGTGGCCCAGCGACTTGTAGACGGTGATCTGGTCGGCCGAGGTGCGACCAGGTTTGGTCCCGGCGAAGACCTCGCCGATCTCGGCCGCGATGGCGGCGTCGTCCACGGCGCCGGCCGCCTTGGCGCGCAGGAACTCGCCGCCGTGGACCAGGACGTGCTCGCGGTGGTCGACGATGAAGCGTCCGCGGGCGACGAGCTCGGTGTCCGCCTCGGCTTGGGCCGGACCGCTTGAGCCCACCAGGTTCACGTGGGCGCCGAGGGCGAGCCAGGCGCCGTGCAGCACCGGGTCGGTCGCCGCGGTGACCGTGCAGACGATGGCGGCGCCGGCCACCGCTTGCTCGGCGTCGGCGACGGCCAGGACGGGGAGGCCGGTTTCGGTGGCGGCGCGGTCTGCGAAGGCCTGCGCCTTTGCGGCGTCGCGGCCCCAGACGCGGACAGTCTTCAAGGGGCGCACCCGCGCGATAGCCTCGATGTGCCCCACGGCCTGCCGGCCCAGGCCCAGCACCGCCAGGCTGTCGGCGTCGGTGCGGGCCAGGGCGTCGGTGGCCGCCGCGCTGGCGGCCGGCGTGCGCAGGGCGGTGACTTCGCCGGCGTCGGCGATGGCGACCGGCGCGCCGGTGTCGCCGTCGAACAGGACCACCACGCCCTCATGATGTTTCACCCCCTCGGCGCCCATGAAGACGCTGACCAGCTTCGCCCCGAAGGCGGCACGTTCCCCGAGCGCGGCGGGCATGATCGCGAAGGTGCGGCCCCCGCCGAGGCCGATGAAGCTGCGCAGCTGCTGGCGTACGCGTCCGTCGGAAAGGGCGGTCATCGCCTCGCAGACGACCGCGCGCGCCGCATCAGGATCAAGGCGGCGGCGAACCTCGGCGGCGTCGAAGACGGCAAGCTGGCCCACGATGGCCGACCTTACTCCGGAAAGAGACGGGCGGCGGCCGTTTGGGGTTGGCCGCCGCCCACCTGCCGTCCGTCCCGCAGCGACCGGGCAGACGGCGGGTTACGCTAGTACTTGGCCTTCAGCCCGACGAAGAACGCTCGGCCGATGATGTCGCCGTAGCTGAGGGTCGGGTAGGACGGCATCTTGTCGGTGAAGTTGTTGATCCCCGCGCGCACCTGATAGCGGCCGTCGCTGAAATCGTAGGACGCCGAGATGTCGTGGCGCAGGTTGGAGTCGATCGTCGGGTGGGCGTTGTTGGTGGCGTTCGCGCCCGGGACGGCGATGGCCGACGGCAGGTAGTGCGCCTCGTAGGTCACCCGCAGCGGCCCGCGGATGTAGCGGACGTCGGCGCGGACCGACCAGCGAGGCTCCGGCGCGCCGATCGTGCCGACCGTGTTGACGAACTCGGTGACCACGCCCTGGACGGTCTGCTTCAGGGTTTCGTTGTGGGTGGCCTCGGTCGCGAGCTCCAGGTTGCCCTCGGTGTCCATCGGCAGGATCCAGGCCACCGGGAAGCGATAGGTCACGTCCATCGTCTCGCCCCGATACTTGAGCGAGGCGGCGTTGTAGGTGGTGCTGACGGCGGTGTTGATGTTGCCGAACTGGTCGCGCGTGAAGAAGCCGCAGGTGGCGCCGTTCGCCCCCGGCGCGTCGAAACAGGCCTGGCTGAAGTTGGTGGGGGTGAAGCCGGTCAGGCCGTTGGCCAGATCGAGCTGGATGTAGTCGGCGACCACGGTCAGGCGGCCCGGCACCCAGGAGGGTTGGAAGACGAAACCGACGGTGGTGGTGTCGGAAACCTCGTTCTGCAGCTTGTTGTTGCCGCCGCTGGTGACATTGGCGGTGCTGAAGTTTTTCGAGGTGTCCTGGAAGCCGGCGAGGCGGGCGGCGGCGCTGGCGCCGACCGGCGTCGCGCCGGCGGTGCCGGTGCCGTAGAGCGGATTGGCCGCGAACAGCGCCAGGCAGTTGGCGGCGCGCACAGCCGGGTTGGTGCCGGCGTTGATGTTGCGGCTGTCGCACGGGTCGTCGATCCCGCCGGCCAGGCCCGTCGAGGACGGGGCGAACAGCTGGTACAGCGTCGGCGCCCGGAAGTTGCGGCTGCGCGAGGCGCGGATGGTCAGGCCGTTCACGACC
>JAFEDM010000066.1 GCA_018241625.1 Pseudomonadota bacterium
CGGCGCGATCTCCACCAGCTTCTGCCGCTGGCGCTGCAGGGAGCATTCGCGGTCCCAGAGGTGGACGGCCGACCGTCCGTCGCCCAGCACCTGGACCTCGATATGCCGGGCGTGCGGCAGGAAGCGTTCGACGTAGAGGTCGCCATTGCCGAACGCCGCCTTGGCCTCCGAGGCGCAGCGTTCGTAGGCGGCCGGCAGGTCGTCCGCCGACGTCACCGGGCGCATGCCGCGCCCGCCGCCGCCGGCCACCGCCTTGACCATCACCGCGCCATTGCCCTCGCCCTTCAGGAAGGCCAGCGCGTCCTCCAGGGTGGTCGGGCCGTCCGTGCCCGCCAGCACCGGCACGGAGAGCGCCTGGGCCAGCGTCCGCGCCCGGCCCTTGTCGCCGAACAGCTCCAGGGCGTCCGGCTCGGGGCCGACGAACACCAGCCCGGCCGCCGCGCAGGCCCGCGCGAAGGCGGCGTTCTCCGACAGGAAGCCGTAGCCCGGATGCACGGCGTCGCAGCCGGCGTCCTTGGCGGCCGCGACCACCTGGGCGATGTCGAGATAGGCGGCCGGGCCCGAGCCTTTCAGCCCCACCGCCGCGTCGGCCTTCCGGGTGTGCAGCGAGGCCGCGTCGTCCTCGGAGAACACCGCCACGGTGGCGAGCCCCATCTCGGCCGCCGTGCGCGCGATGCGGACGGCGATCTCACCGCGGTTGGCGATCAGCAGCTTGTGCACAGTGGGCTATTCCCCAGGAACCAACGGACGGTCTGCCGTCGCCTGGGGGTCATTGTGCAAACCTGCGCCAACCCATCAACCGCTCATCCCCGCGCAGGCGGGGATCCATGCGGCTTCAAACCTTACTCAGCTTGGATTCCCGCCTGCGCGGGAATGAGCGGAGGGTCAGGCCTTCAGCTGGCTCGGGTCGATCGGCAGGCTGCGGATGCGCTTGCCCGTCGCCGCGAAGATGGCGTTGGTCAGCGCCGGAAGCACCGGCGGCAGGGCGGGTTCGCCCAGGCCGGTCGGCGGATAGTCGGTGGTGACGAACTGCACCTCCACCGGCGGGGCCGCCGCCATCCGCAGCAGCGGATAGTCGCCGAAGTTCGACTGCTTGGCCGCGCCGTCCACGATGGTGATCTTCTGGTAGAGCGCGTGGCTCAACCCCTCGATCGCCGCGCCCTGCACCTGGTTCATGGCGCCCAGCGGGTTGACGATCTGGCGGCCCACGTCGGCGGCCAGCCAGACCTTGTCGACCTTCACGGCGCCGGTCGCCTTGTTGACCGTGGCCTGCACCACCTCGGCGAAATAGCCGGCGTGGCTGAAGTGGAAGGCGACGCCCATGCCGGTCCCGGCCGGCAGCTTCGCACGGTCCTTCCAGTTCGACATCTTCTCGACGGCGGCCAGCACGCCCTGCATGCGCCCGGCGTTGTAGGCGCCGGCGCCCTCGCCCACCATCGGCTTGTCGCCCAGCAGCTGCTTGCGGAAGGCCAGCGGGTCGGCGCCCGCCGCATGCGCCAGCTCGTCGATGTAGGACTGCATGGCGAAGGCGATGCCGTTGGAGCCCGGCGCCCGCATCGGCCCGGTCGGCACGCCCAGCGGCATGGTCGACTGGTCGAGCTGGAAGTTGGCGACGAACCGCGACGGGAACTCGGTCGGCCCGATGTTGGCGCTGGAGGACGTCTGGTCGCCCTGGCCGAAGGTCACGAAGTGATCCTTCCAGGCCACCACATTGCCCTTCGCGTCCACGCCGCCGGAGAAGAAGTGGTAGCCGGCGGGCCGGTAGAAGTCGTGGTGCATGTCGTCTTCACGCGACCACAGCAGCTTCACCGGCGCGCCCGTCTCACGGGCGATCCAGGCGGCTTCCACCATGTAGTCGTTGCTGAGGCGCCGGCCGAAACCGCCGCCGCAGCGGGTCATGTGGACGGTGATGTCGTCCGGCTTCATGCCCAGCGTCTTGGCCACCAGCTGGCGGCCCGGCTCCGGGTTCTGGCTGGGCGCCCAGATCTCCAGCTTCCCGTCCTTGAACCAGGCGGTGGTGTTCTGCGGCTCCAGCGGCGCGTGCGCCAGGAACGGGTAGAAGTAGGCGGCCTCGACCTTCTTGGCCTCGCCGGCCACCGCGGCGTCCGGGTCCCCGTCCTTGCGCAGGGTCTTCTGCGCCGGACCGGCGGCCAGCTTCTTGGCCGTCTCGTCGAACAGGGCCGAGTTCTGCTTGGCGGTCGGGTGGTCGGCCCATTTGGTCTTCAGCGCCGTGCGGCCCTTCTTCGCCTGCCACCAGCTGTCGGCCACCACGGCCACGCCGGGCAGCAGGCCCGAGAGGTCCGTCCCGCCGTCGACCACGAACACCTTCTTCACGCCCTTCACCGCCTTGGCGGCGTCGACGTCGGCGGAGGCCACCTTGGCCCCGAACACCGGCGCCTTCTCATAGGTCGCGTAGAGCATGCCCGGCAGGCGCACATCGATGCCGAAGAGCGGCGCGCCGGTGACGATCTTCTTGGTGTCGTACTGCGGCTTCGGCTTGCCGATGATCTTGTAGTCCTTGGGGTTCTTCAGCGGCACCGTCTTGGGGTCGGGCGCCGCTACGCCCGCGCACTGGCCGGCCAGCACGCCATAGGGCGTCTTGCGGCCGGTGGAGACGTGGATCACGTGGCCGTCGGCGGTCTTGCATTCGCCGGCCGGGCAGTTCCAGGCCGTCGCCGCGGCGTTGACCAGCATGGCGCGGGCGACGGCGCCCACGCGGCGCAGGTCGTCCCAGTTCATCGGCGTCGCCAGGCTGCCGCCGGCGAACTGGCGGCTGAACAGCTTGGGATCGTTGTCCGCCTGTTCGATGCGGACGTTCTCCCAGGCCACGTCCAGCTCTTCGGCGATCATCATCGGCAGGCTGGTCTTCACGCCCTGCCCGATCTCCGGGTTCTTGGCCATGATCGTCACCAGGCCGTTGGGCGCGATGCGGACATAGGCGTTCAGCGCCTGGCTGCCCGCCGTCTCCGCCGCCTCGGCCTTCGGCGCGATGCTGAACGAGAGCACGAGGCCGCCGGACACCACCGAGGCCTTCAGGAGGTCGCGCCGCGAGGCGCCGGTCAGTTCGAGGGTCATGGCGTTACGCCTTCACGGCTTGGCCAGAGGCCTTTTTGATGGCGGCCCGGATACGGGTGTAGGTGGCGCAGCGGCAGATGTTGGTCATCGCCTGGTCGATGTCGGCGTCGGTCGGCTTCGGCGTCTTCGCCAGCAGCGCGGTGGCGGCCATGATCTGGCCCGGCTGGCAATAGCCGCACTGGGCCACGTCCAGCTCCATCCAGGCGGCCTGGACCTTCTTGCCGATCGGGTGGTTTTCCATCGCCTCGATGGTGGTCACCTGGGCGGCGCCCACGGCCGAGACCGGGAAGACGCAGCTACGCGTCGCCTTGCCGTCGATGTGCACGGTGCAGGCGCCGCACTGGGCCACGCCGCAGCCGAACTTCGGCCCGGTGATCCCGAGGGTGTCGCGGAGCGTCCACAAAAGCGGAGTGTCCGGTTCGACGTCGGCCTCCAGGACCTTGCCGTTGACGTTGAGCTTGTACGCCATGACGTCTCTCCGTTGCGCTGCGCGGGAAAGTACCGCTGCGGGGCGCACGGCCGCAACAAAACTTCGGTTATGCAGTCCTACTGCCGATCGCCCTCGGGCTCGACGGCGGGGAACTCGATGCGCGCGCGGAAGCCGTCCGGCGCGAAGTCCGGGATCACCTCGCCGCCCTGCGGCCGCAGCACCTGCTGCAGCAGGCGAGCGCCGAAGCCGGGCTTGTCGGGCCTGGCCACCGACGGGCCGTCGATCTCGCGCCACTGTAGGGCGACCCGGCCCTGCGGCGCGGCTTCCAGGGTCAGCGCCACCCGCCCGCCCGGCGCGGCGAAGGCCCCGTACTTCACCGCATTGGTCGCCAGCTCGTGCAGCAACAGGCCCATGCCGATGGCCATGTCGCCGCGCAGGATCACCTCGGCGATCGCCGGGTCCTGCTCCACTCGCGCCCGGCCGAAAGGGGCGAGCGCCTTGGCGATCACGTCGCCCAGCGCCACCGGCTGTCCGCCCGCGGCGGTCACCAGGTCCTGGGAGTCGGCCATGGCCTGCAAGCGGGCCATGATGATCTCCAGGAAGCCGTCCACCGTCTCCTGGCCGCGGGCGGTCTGGCTGACGATCGCCATCAGGATGGCGATGCCGTTCTTCGCCCTGTGCGCCAGTTCGCCCATCAGCAGGCTGCGGCGCTCCTCGGCGAGCTTGCGCTCGGTGATGTCCAGCGAGGTGCCGACCACCAGCCGGGCCTTGCCGTCGGCGCCGCGGCCGATGTGCCCGTGCGACGAAATCCAGCGGGTCACCCCGGCCGGGGTCACCACCCGATGCTCGAAGGCGTATTCGCCATCGCCATCAGACCCGTCGCGCGCGTCGATGAAGCCGGTGCGGATCCGTTCGCGATCGTCCGGGTGCAACAGCTCCAGATAGCGCTGCACCGTCACCGGCTCATCGGCGGTCAGGCCGTAGAGCGCGCGGTTGCGCTCCGACCAGACCACCTTGCCGGCCTCGACGTCCCATTCCCAGAAGCCCAGGCCGGTCGCCTCGACGGCCACCTGCAGGCGCCGGCGCTGCTCGATCAGTTCGGCGGCCATCTCGCGCCGCTCGGTGACGTCGATTTCCAGCCCGTCCCACAGCAGCTTCCCGTCGGGCTGCGGCCGCGGCAGGGCGGCGAAACGACGCCAGCGCACCGCGTCGTCGGCGCCCCGCATCGCGACCTCGACGTCGAAGGGCTCGAGCGCGGCGCGGGCTTTCGCTTCCGCCGCGTCGAACGCGGCGCGGTGCTCCGGCAGGATGCGGTCGAAGACCAGGCTGGCGTCGCCCATCGCCGCTTCGCCGGCGACGCCGTTCATCGGCAGGCAGCGGGGCCCGGCGAAGACGAAACGCAGCGCGCCCGCGGCGTCGGCCTCCATCACGAAAGCCATCCCCAGCGCCGTCGCGTCGGCGGCCGATCGCACGATCGGATCGCCCCCGCCCAACTCGTCTATCGAGGCGCTCACGTCCTGCGGCTCACCCAACCCCAAAAACGCGCAAATCTCTCGCGCGAGGGCGGGTGCGACAAGGCCAGAAGAACTATGGTTTCCCGCTAAGGGTGCGACGTTTCGTCTCGGCGCGTCAGGGGCGAGGCAGCACCGCGACGGCGTCCGGAATCTGGTTCGGATTGTCGTTCGGATCGGCCGGGAATTTCGCCGCCAGCACCTCGCCGCACAGCCGCACCGCCGCCTCGAAACCCGCCTCGACGCGCCCGTGCTTCAGCCCGTCCGTCAGGGCCGCCATCGCCTTGTCCCAGGTATTCGGCTCCACATGGTCGTGGATGCCGTCGTCGGCGATCAGCTCGGCCATCCGCTCGGCGAGCGAGACGTAGATCATCACCCCGGTCCGCGCGCGGGTCATGTGCAGGTTCTTGGCGAAGAACTGCTCGTGGGCGCGGCGGCTGACGCGCAGCCGCTTCAGGTGCTTCGGCGTCAGCGCCATGCGCACCGCCGGGATCGAGACGATCAGGCCGACGACCGCGAACAGCACGCCCTGGGCCACGATCGCCCCGACCAGGGCGTGGCGCACCGCCATCTCGATGGCCGAGGAGACGTCCGAGGCGCTCCAGGTGGAGAACAGGTCCGGGATGGTCACATGGACCCCGCCGGCCAGCAGCAGCGCCGGACCCAACAGGGCCACGCCCGCCGCCCAGGCGATCGCGGTCTCGCCGTAGTGCGAGCTCTCCTCGGTCACTACGCAATAGATCTCGCCGGTGGTCTTCGCCTCGGCCTCGCGCACCGCGGCCTCGATGGCCTTCAGCTCCTCAGGGGTCAGCGCCCTCATCACCAGCTCCCCGAACTGCCGCCGCCGCCGAACGAACCGCCGCCGCCGGAGAAGCCGCCACCGCCGCCGCCCCAACCGCCACCGCCGCCCCAGCGGTCACGGCCGCCGCCGCCCATGAACAGGAACGGCAGCCACCAGAGGCCGCCGCCGCCCCGGCGCAGCAGGGCGGTGATCACCCAGAAGACGATCACGATGATGATGATGACCGGAATGTGCGGGCCCACGTCGCGGCCGCTATCCTCGCGGGCCTGCGGCGCGGCCTCGGCCTGCGCCACCTGGGCCTTGGCCTGATCCTCGGGCAGGGACAGCTGGGCGATCAGCGCCTCGGCCCCGTCGACGACCCCTTGCTCCATGTGGCCGGCCTTGAACTGCGGCAGGACCTTGCGTTGCAGGATGACGCTGGTCAGCGCGTCGGTCAGCACGGGCTCCAGCCCATAGCCGACCTCGATGCGGACCTTGTGCTCGCTGGGCGCGACCAGCAGGATCGCCCCGTCGTTGACGCCCTTGCGGCCCAGCGCCCAGGTGCGGCCCAGTTGGTAGCCGTAGTCCTCGATCTCGTGGCCCTGCAGGTCGGGCACCGTGGCGACCACCAGCTGGTGGCCGGTCTGCTGCTCGAGGTTGGCCAGTTCGCTTGTGAGTTTTTCTGTCGCGGCCGGCGACAGCATATGGGCGTCGTCGACCACCCGGCCGGTCAGCGGCGGGAATTTCGGCGCCGCCGCGGTCGCCGCGGTCGCCAGGAACACGAAGGCGAAAAGCGCCGCGAAGAGGGCGTGGAGGCGAACACCCCACCGCTCCTCCCTCGCGCGCGGGGGAGGTGGCCCGAAGGGCCGGATGGGGTGAACGCGGCGACCTGCTTCCAAGACCCCCTCCGTCAGCTTCGCTGACACCTCCCCCGTCGTCTTCGCGATGGGGGAGGAGCTAAGGCTCAGGCTCACTTACTTGCTCGGCGGCGCGCTGCCGGGCGCGGCGCCGGGCGGCAGGGTCGCGGGCGCAGGCGCCGTGCCGGCGGGCGGCGGCGGGGCGCTGGTGTCGAAGCTGACGGTGGGCGCGCTCTGGGCGGCGGCGCTGGCGGTGAACAGCTGCATCGGCTTGGCGTCGGAGTGCAACGTCTTGGCCCAGATCACCTGCGGGAAGGTGACCAGCGTCGTGTTGTAGTCTTGGACGGACTGGTTGTAGTCGCGCCGGGCCACAGCGATGCGGTTCTCGGTGCCCTCGAGCTGGCTCTGCAGGGCGAGGAAGTTCTCGTTGGACTTCAGCTCCGGATACTTCTCCTGGATCAGCATCAGCCGGCCCAGCACGCCGCTCAGCTTGTCCTGCGCCTGCTGGTAGGCCTGGAACTGGGCGGGGTTGGTGATGGTCGAGGCGTCGACCTTCACCTGGGTCGCCGAGGCGCGCGCCTCGGTCACTTCCACCAGGGTCCGCTGCTCCTGGGCGGCGTAGCCCTTCACGGTGGCCACCAGGTTGGGGATCAGGTCGCTGCGCCGCTGGTACTGGTTCTGCACCTCGGCCCAGGCGGTCTGGGCCGCGACCTGCTTGGTCGGGATGGCGTTGTAGCCGCACGCGGCGAGGGTGAATGAGGCGGCCACGATCAGCGCGGCGCGCGCGAGGGTCGTAAGACGGGTCACGGTCGGTCTAGGCTCCCCCTGAAGCTCGTAAGCGAGCTTGGTCATAACCCGATATGTGGCCCTACCGTTGATCCGGCGCAATGTGATCGGGCATGAACCTTCAGTAACCCGATTTGCCACGGGAGGGCGAATGGCGCCGACGCGCCCCTACTACGCCGAGAAGGGCCTGAGCGCGGCCTTCTACGACACGGTGACCGCCGCCGACCGCCGGCTCGAGGGCGACGTCGACGTCTACGCCCGCCTGGCGCCGCAGGGCGGCTCGATCCTGGAGCTGGGCGTGGGCACCGGCCGCCTGGCCTTCGCCCTGGCGGAGAAGGGCCTGCACGTCACCGGCGTCGACATCGCGCCCGCCATGCTGGCCCAGGCCCAGGCCAAGCTCGCCGACTTTCCGTCGCACATCGCCGGCCGGGTCGAGCTGAAGCGCGGCGACATGACCGCCATCACCCTGGGCAAGACCTTCGACCTGGTGATCTGCCCCTATTTCACCCTGGCCCACGTGCCGCGCGGCATGGCCTGGAAGAACACCTTCGAGACCGCCGCCAAGCACCTGAAGCCCGGCAGCCTGGCGGCTTTCCACCTGCCGCTCACCGAGATCATGCAGATGCCGGGGCCGGCCGACCTCAGCCTGCCGGTGCTGGACGAGCCGACGCCCAGCGGCGGGCGGCTGCAGCTCTTCGTCCTCGAGCGGGAGTACCGCGAAGAGGTCGGCCGCCTGGACCAAGTGATCGAATATGTCGAGCTCGACGCACGCGGCGGGGTGCTGCGCCGCTCCGCGGAGCGCCTCACCTACTACATGACCGAGCCCGATCCGCTGGCCGAGTCGTCCGGCCTGAAGCGCGACCGCGAACCGATCCCGCTGGGCGGCGTGGGCGAGATCCACGTCTTCGCGAAGGCCTAGGATCCAACCTCTCTGGGTCCTTCCGGTCGCGACGGCCTCAATGCCAGGCGCCCAGGATCGCCCCGATGATGGTGAACTGCACGGTCGCGTAGCCGCCGTTGATCAGGGCCAGCGAGAGCGGACGCCGCTCGAAGACGTAGGTCAGGGCCAGGCCCATGGCGACCCAGCCGAGGCCGGCCGCGAAGCCCGCGCCGACGCCGAATATCAGGGTCACGTTCGGCCCCAGGAACATGGCGAAGACCGCCGACTGGACCAGCGCCAGAACGAAGGCGATGGCGAACATCGCCGGCCGCGACCCACTCTTCATCTGCTCGTCGCTGACCCCGGCCGCCGCCTGCCAGGGTTTGGCGAAGAGCCCCGAGTACCAGAGCCCGCCGAGCACGAAGCTCGCCGCCGCCGCGGCCAGCACCGCCAGCCAGTTCACGTGTGGCATGTCGATTGTCCCCCCTTTTGATTGACGCCGCCCGTGGTCGATCGACCTATCAAGACCCCAATCGAAGCCGTCGTCGAGTTTCACCGCACGCCGGTCTGCGAAATCGTGACCGGTGTTACGGAATCATGACACCCTGCCGCCGAGTCGAAATCGCGCCGCCCGAGACTCAAGGCCTGGATGCCGGCGCTGTCGCCGAGGCGTGCGATCATGGACCTCCACCCCGAAGGCTGGGATACGCCCACCGCCCTGAACTGGGCGTTGCGGTTGCACGCCGAAGGCCGCGCGGCGGAAGCGGAGGCTGTCTACCGCGAGATCCTGACCCACGAACCTGACCATCCGCAGGCGCTGGGCATGCTGGCCCTAATCCTGGCCGACGGGCCGGACGCCGCGGCGGCCGAGGCGGCCCTGCGTCGTCATCTCCTGCTGGAGCCCGCCA
>JAFEDM010000067.1 GCA_018241625.1 Pseudomonadota bacterium
ATGGTCGAGCTTAGCGCGAGCCGGTCAAACCTGTCCGCGAATTAAGGTGACCTGTCGGTCCGCTTCCCCCTTCATCCTGACCGATTGGCCTTTTGGGGAAGGACCTCACCGATGCTCAAGACCGCACTGTTCGCCGGCGCCCTGGCAGCCGCCGGCCTTCTCGCCTCCACCACCTTCGCCGCGCCGCCGGCGCCGCCCGCGCCCGTGACCCCGCCCGCGCCGCCCGCGCCGGCCGGCGTCCACGTCCACGACTGGAGCTGGGGCGAGGACGAGAGCGTGCCCACGCATCTCGACTGGCGGATCGATCGGACTGACAAGGCCGACGCGGCGGCCGGCTCGATCGACTTCGAGATGGGCTACGTCAGCCTGCACGGCAACCACTGGTGGGGCCGCACCATCCCCGCCACCGACCTGTCCGGCCTCTCCGCCGCCCAGCTCTCCGGCGCCGGCGGCCAGGTGAGCTTCACCCTGCATCGCGACGCGGGCGACTTCCGCTGTCACGGCGTGACCAGCGAGGGCAAGGGTGTCGGCACGTGCGACTACGCCGCCAACGCGAGCTTCCCGGCGGCTTTGGCCAAGCGCGGCGTCGCCGGCCCGCTGGACCCCTATCCGCAGTTCGAACTGGCGATCAGCGACATGGGCTTCGCCTATCTCGACGAGCTGAAGCGGCAGCGCTACGCGACGCCCGACAGCAAGACGCTGGCGCGCGCGGCCATGCACGCGGCGAACCTCAAGTACCTGACCGCCATGGACGCCGCCGGCTATCGGGTGGGCGACGTGGAGAGCCTGATCCGCATGCGCGACCACGGGGTCTCGAGCAACTATGTCGCCGAGCTCAAGTCCTACGGCTTCACCGGCCTGAAGGGCGACGACCTAGTCCACATGCGCGATCACGGCGTATCCGCCAGCTACCTGAAGGGGCTCGCCGACGCCGGCTACCACAACCTGTCCGCCGAGCAGGTGGCCAGGATGCGCGACCATGGGGTCAGCGCCGGCTATGTGGGCGAGCTGGTGGCCGCCGGCTACCGCCTGTCGCCCGACGACCTGGAGCGCATGCGCGACCACGGCGTCTCCGGCGGCTTCGTCGCCGACCTGCGCGCCGCGGGCTACGATCACCTGAGCGTCGACGAGATCATCTAGCTGCGCGACCGCGGCGTCAGCGGCGGCTTCATCCGCACCGCCAACCGCGACGGCGGCCGCCTGAGCCCCGACGACCTGATCCGCCTGCGTGAGACCGGCCGGCGGCCCTAGTCCAGCCCCGGCCCCAACCCTGATGGGCCCAGGTCGAAGCGACCTGAGCCCATCAGGGTGTCTATTTTTGATTTTCGAGCACGATTCAGCGGTCAGGCGCTTCGCCTGACCCCATCGTGCTCTAGCCGGCGATCGCGGCGGCGTCGCGGTCGCCGGTGCGGATGCGCAGCGCCTGCTCCAGGTCCATGACGAAAACCTTGCCGTCGCCGATCTTGCCGGTGTTGGCGGTGCGCGAGACAGCCTCGACCACCGCCTCGGCGATGTCCGACGGCACGGCGATCTCCAGCTTCACCTTCGGCAGCAGCTTCACCTCGTATTCGGCGCCGCGGTAGACCTCGGTCTTGCCGCGCTGGCGGCCGTAGCCGCGCACCTCGGTGACCGTCAGGCCAGACGCGCCCGCCTCGGTCACGGCGTCGAGCACGGCGTCGAGCCGGCTCGGCTTGATGATCGCCACGATCATCTTCATGGGGCGGCCTTTCCGTTGGTTTTGGCCCGCGGGCCAACGCGTTCGACGCTAAGGCTTTCCCTCGCCACGTCCAAGAGGCCGCGCCGCAACATCGACGCGGGCGCCTGCGAAACAGGCGCCGCCGTTGCGCCGGCGCCGCTCGGGGCCGGCGCGAGGATCGGCCGTACACGGCGCACCCGCTGGGCATGGCCCTTGGGTTTCACCGCGAAGGTCTGCTTCACCGCCTCCATCAGCAGCAGGCCCGCAAAGCCCGGCCACAGGCGCGAGCCGGTCTGCTCGAACCCCTCGGCCCAGCCGGCCATCCAGCTCACCGGCGGGACATAGAGCGCGCGCGTCCAGCCCGAGGGCTCCAGCTCCGCCTCGCGCAACAGCTCGGCCATCTGGCTGCGGCTGTAGGGCCGGCCCTGGCCGAAGGGCGTCTTCTCGCTGTTGGCCCACAGGCCGTTGCGGGCGGCGACCACCACCACCACCCGTCCCGAAGGCGCCAGCACCCGCCAGACCTCGCGCAGGAAGGCCAGCGGGTCCGGGCTCTCCTCGACCCCATGCGCCACCAGGATGCGGTCGAACAGGGCGTTGGGGAACGGCAGGCTGTCCTCGCCCACCAGGGTGGTCATGTTGGCCTCGCCCGCCGGCCAGACCTCGACGCCCTGCTGGGCCGGCATGGCGCCGACCACCCGGCGCGCGGCCTGGTGGGCCGTGGCCACGAACGGCGTCGCATAGCCCAGCGCCAGCACGTCCAGGCCGCGGGCGTCGCCCCAGGCCTCGATCACCTTGCGGCCCACCATGGCGCGCGCCGCCTTGCCCAGGTCGGAGGCGTAGAACTGGCGAAGTTCGAGGACGTCGCGGCGCATGACGCATGGCTATGCTCGACTAACCCCTGTCGCCAACCTAAATCGTGCGCACGCCCTGCCAGCCCGCGACCGGAGTCTCCCATGCCGCTCACCGTCCACCAGTTCCCCTGCCTCGAGGACAACTACGGCTTCCTGATCCGGGACGAGGCGACCGGGCTCGCCGCCACCATCGACACGCCGGACGCGAAGGCGATCCTGGCCGAGCTCGACAAGCTGGGCTGGAAGCTGGACCTGATCCTCAACACCCACTGGCATCCCGACCACGCCGGCGGCAACGCCGAGATCAAGGCGGCGACCAGCTGCACGATCGTGGGCCCCGGCGAGGTCACCCGGATCGCGCCCCTGGACCGCGAGGTGAAGGACGGCGACACGGTGATGCTGGGCGAGACGAAATTCCAGGTGATCGACACCGGCGGCCACACCCTGGGCCACATCACCTATTCCGACGCCGCCGATAAGATCGCCTTTGTCGGCGACACCCTGTTCGCCCTGGGCTGCGGGCGGCTGTTCGAGGGCACGGCGGAGCAGATGTGGACCAGCCTGCAGCGGCTGGCGGCGCTGCCGGACGAGACCACCGTCTACTGCGCCCACGAATACACCGCCTCGAACGCCCGCTTCGCCCTGTCGGTGGACGACGATCCGGCGCTGAAGGCCCGCGCCGAGCAGATCTTCGACAGGCGCACGCGAGGCGAGCCCACCGTGCCCACCACCATCGCGCTGGAAAAGGCCACCAATCCCTTCCTGCGCGCGCCGAAGCTGGCCGAGCGGGTCGGCGCGAGCGGACAACCGGACTACGCCGCGTTCGGCGCCGTGCGGGCGGCCAAGGACGGCTTCAAGGGCTAGGCGCGCCTACCTCCCCCGCGGAGCGGCGGGAGGGGGACCGTGCGCCGAGCGCAGCGGAGAGCGAGCGGTGGAGGGGGCGAGCCTCATCCGCTGAGTCTGGATGTCCGGTCGATCTGCTGAGTGCGGGGTTTGCCCCCTCCACCATCCGCTCTTCGGCGGATGGTCCCCCTCCCGCCGCTTCGCGGGGGAGGTAATCAGCCGGTGTCGGCCAGCGGCGGTGATGGCGCGTTGGCCGGGGCGAAGGTCTCTTCCGCCAAGGATTGGGCGGTGGTGACCACCAGCTCGCCGGAGAGGCGCATGTCGGCGGCGAGCTTGCGGGCCAGGACCTCGATGGGCAGGCCGGCGAAGCCTGGGGCGTCCTCGGCCTCGTAGAGGCGGGCGTCCAGGTCCTCGAGGAGGACGTCATATTCCTCTTCGTCGCCTTCGGCCTCGTTCCAGATCAGACGGTTGAGGACGGCGCGGACGCGGCGCTTCTGGTTTTCCTGGGGCGAGGGCTGGGTGATCTCGACCATCGCCGCCTGGGCGGCCTGCATGATCCGGCTTTCGCGCGACTGAGCGTCGGCGGCTTCCGCCGCTGCGGCCTTCGCCGCCGCCCGCGCGTCGCGTTCGGCGTCGCGCTGCAGCTTGAAATCCAGGGCCAGGGTCAGGCGCACGGCGCGCGAGGTCTTCTGGAAAGCCTCGATGAGGGCGACCTTCTCCTCAGGCTGTTCGGCCGCACGGGCGGCTGTCGCCAGGTCGCGGGCCAGCATCAGGCCGAGCTCGGAAAGCTCGCCCAGGATCTGCTCCGCCCGTTCGCGTTTGGCCGCTGCGCCCGACATGAACAAAACAGGAACATATATCGAGCCGAAAGTCAAGGAGTTTCGATGCCCCTCGCCTAAGATCCTCCCCCTCAATCGGGCTTCGCCCTGGGGGAGGATCTGGGAACAAAAAACGGTCTCCCTGCCCGCCTACCTGAAGGTCTGGGCGATGCGGATGATGCGGTCGGACGATGGGCGGCCGGCGAGGCCCTGGTCGGGGGCGACGGTGATGGTGAGGGTGCCGGTCTGATCGAACTGGGCGGCGGGCTTGTGGCCCTCGATCATGAACACCCGCTTCAGCCGGTTGAGGAAGCCCTGGGCCTCCGGCTTCTCCACGCTGCGCTCGACGGCGAGGGTGGTGACCAGGGCGGCGTCGGCGACCAGGCCGGAGGAGGCGGGCGAGATATCCTCCGCCTCGAAGACCACGGTGTGGTGCAGCACACGGCCGACATGGATGCTGGCCTGCAGCAATTTCACGCTGAGCGCCTGCGGGCTCAGCACGGTGACGTGCAGCGGAGAGGCGGGCCCCAGGAAGGCCGCGGCCTCGCCCTCCGGCCGATGGTCGGTGAAGATGGTCATGCCGCCCAGCCGGGTGGCGCGCAGCAGCGGTTCGCCCACCTCGTTCTTGAAGATGGTGTCGCCGCGCGGGGCGGGCTGGGATTTCAGGACCCACACCTCGCCGCTGTTCTCGAATTTCAGCAGCGGCTGGGCCTGGGTGCGGTCCAGGGTGAAGACGTCGCCATCCTCGGAGACATAGCGCCCGACCGTGGGCCCGCTGGCCTGGCGGCCGTCGTTGGGGCGCCCGAGGAGTCCATGGCGCAGCTTGTCGAGGGGACCGGCCTGGGCCGGCGGCGCGGCGACGGCCAGCAGGACCGCGGCGCACGCGGCCGCGTAAGCGCCAGCCAAGCCGGCGGGCGTCAGGCGCCTGGAAGATGCCGCAGACTTGGCCGTCATCACACCGGACGGGATGCCGGGTGATCGGGGCGCTTTTTGGACGCGCCGGCGGCCTTCCGCGGACAGCGGGGCCTTAGCCGACCAGATACTGACCGCCATTCAGCGACAGTGTCGTTCCGGTCACATAGCCGGCCCGCTCACCGGCCAGGAAGGCCACCATGTCGGCGATCTCCTCGCCGCGGCCCAGCCGGCCCACCGGAATCTGGGCGATGATGCCCTCCAGAACCTTCTCCGGCACGGCCGCCACCATGTCGGTGTCGATATAGCCGGGGGCGATGCAGTTCACGGTGACGCCCTTGCGCGCGTTCTCCAACGCCAGGGCCTTGGTGAAGCCGATCATGCCCGCCTTGGCGGCGGAATAGTTGGTCTGGCCCATCTGGCCCTTCTGGCCGTTGATCGAGGAGATGTTGATCACCCGGCCCCAGCCGCGGTCGCGCATGCCCTCGATCACCTGGCGGGTCATGTTGAACAGGCTGTCCATGTTGACCCGGATGACCTCGCTCCACTGGTCGGAGGTCATCTTGTGGAAGACGCCGTCGCGGGTGATGCCGGCGTTGTTGACCAGAATGTCGATCGGCCCGAGTTCGGCCTCCACGGCCTGGGCGGCATGGAGGCAATCGGCCCAGTTGCCAACGTTGCCCTTGATCACCATGGCGCCGGTCTCGCGCTTCAGCGCCTCGGCCGCGGCGTCGTTGCCGGAGTAGCCCGCGGCCACCTTGATCCCGTCGGCGGACAGCCGCTCGACGATCGCCCGCCCGATGCCTCGGGTGCCCCCCGTGACCAAAGCCACTCGCGCCATGCCCGTCGTTCTCCCAAATCGGCGGCGCCGGTTGATCCGGCGCTCGCCCCATTCACCGCAAGGATCTTCTCAAACGCAGATCACATCTTTTCGACGCACATGGCCACGCCCATGCCGCCGCCGACACAGAGTGTCGCCAGGCCCTTCTTGGCGTCGGTGCGGCCCATCTCGTGCAGCAGGGTGGTCAGGATGCGCGCGCCGGACGCGCCGATCGGGTGGCCGATGGCGATGGCCCCGCCGTTGACGTTGACCTTTTCCGGGTCGAGGCCCAGGTCGCGCACCACGCAGATCGACTGCGCCGCGAAGGCCTCGTTGGATTCGACAAGGTCCAGGTCGCCGACCGACCAGCCGGCCTTTTCCAGCGCCTTGCGGCTGGCCGGGATCGGGCCCGTGCCCATGATCTCCGGATCGACGCCGGCGTGGGCCCAGGACGCGATGCGGGCCATCGGCTTCAGGCCGCGCTTCTTCGCCTCGTCGGCGCGCATCAGCACGAGAGCGACCGCCCCGTCGTTGATCCCGGAGGCGTTGGCGGCGGTGACGCTGCCCTCCTTGGCGAAGGCGGGCTTCAGGGCGGCCATGGCCTCCAGGGTCGCGCCGTGGCGGATGTACTCGTCCTGGTCGACGACGGTGTCGCCCTTGCGGCCCTTGATGGTCACCGGGACGATCTCATCCTTGAACTTGCCGGCCTTCTGGGCGGCCTCGGCCTTGTTCTGCGAGGCGACGGCGAACTTGTCCTGGTCCTCGCGGGTGATCTGCCAGCGGGCGGCGATGTTTTCCGCCGTCTGGCCCATGTGGTAGCCGTGGAAGGCGTCCCACAAGCCGTCCTTGATCATGGTGTCAACGAAGCCCAGGTCGCCCATCTTGTGGCCGTTGCGGACATTGGCGGCGTGCGGCGACTGGCTCATGCTCTCCTGGCCGCCGGCGATGACGATCTCGGCCGAGCCGTCCTGGATCTGCTGGGCGGCCAGGGCCACGGCGCGCAGGCCCGAACCGCACAGCTGGTTCAGGCTCCAGGCCGGGCTTTCCACCGGGATGCCCGCGTTGACCCCCGCCTGACGCGCCGCCCCCCCCCCCGCGCCCCCCTCCACCACCCCCCCCACCACCACCCCCCCC
>JAFEDM010000068.1 GCA_018241625.1 Pseudomonadota bacterium
CGAACTGGCCGACGTCCAGGCTGAAGTATTCGTCGACGAAGCTGGAGATCTGGGTCGAGACCGCGACCCGCAGCCGGTGCGCCCGGCCGTCCATCATCGTCGCGCCGTCGGCCCCCAGGTCGTGGGCGATGGCGTCCAGGGCCAAAGGCCACGCCTGCGGATCCGCCGCGCCGCGGAAGAAGGTGTCGATCGCCTGGTGGCCTTGCATCGCGTCACCCGCGCCCACGCGGCGCGCGTCGGCGCCGCCGCAGAACCATGTTGTCCTATTGTGACGCCAGCATCTCCGTCTGGCCAAGCCCGCTCTCGCGCCGGGCGAGCCGAGACCGCCCGGCGCCTAGGCCGTGACCATGCCGCCCGGCAGCAGTTCGCAGCGTCCGGCCAGCGCCAGTTCGGTGAGCGCGGCGAAGACCAGGGCGGGCGCGGCGCCCGTCGCGCGCACCAGTTCGTCGCGAGACACGGGCGTGGGCGAGAGCAGGGCGGCTATGGCTTCGCGCAGCGCATCGTCCGGATCGCCCGCGGGATAGGCGCCCCAACCGCCGTCATGGCGGTCGCGGTCGGGTTCGCGCAGGTCCCGGAGGCCTTCCAGCGCCCGGATCACGTCGTCCACGCCTTCGCAGAGCGCCGCGCCTTGGCGGATCAGGTCATTGGTCCCCTTGGCGCGCGGGTCGAGCGGCGAGCCCGGCACGGCCAGCACTTCGCGGCCCTGTTCGGCCGCCAGGCGCGCGGTGATCAGCGAGCCGGAACGGAACTCGGCCTCGACCACCACCACGGCGCGCGACAGGCCCGAGATGATGCGGTTGCGGCGTGGGAAGTCGCGGGCCACGGCCGCGCGGCCAGGCTCGCTTTCGGAGACCACGCAGCCGGCCTCGACGATCCGGGCGTAGAGGCCCGCGTGCTCCGGCGGATAGATGTCGTCGACGCCGCCGGCCAGCACCGCCACGGTGCCGGTCGGCAGGCCGCCCTCGTGCGCCGCCGCATCGATGCCCCGCGCCATGCCGGACACCACCACCTGGCCGGCGCGCCCCAAGTCCGCCGCCAGGCCACGGGCGAAGCGCTGGCCGGCAGCCGAGGCCACCCGGGCTCCGACCAAGGCCACGCCGGACCGGTGCAGCAGCTCGATCCGGCCCCGCGCCCAGATCACCGGCGGCGGCGGATCCAGCGCCGCCAGCGCCTGTGGGAAGTCCGCCTCGCAAGCCGCGATCAGTCGCGCGCCCAGGGCTGCGCCGTCGGCCAGCTCCTTGTCCACCGCCCGTGCGTCGGCCAGCCGGATCGCGCGGCCGCCGCGCCGGGCGAGGTCGGGCAGGGCCTCGAGGGCGGCGGCGGCCGTCCCGAAACGCCGGATCAACTGGTCGAAGGTGACCGGGCCGACGTTCTCGGTTCGCGCCAGCCGCAGCCAGTCGCGCCGTTCGTCCTCGGAAAGTGGGGTCACGCGGCGGCCTTCTTCGAGCCGCCGATCTTCGGCTCCTCGCCCTTCAGCAGGCGACGGATGTTGGCGTCGTGCCGAACCCAGACCAGCACAGCCATGCCCGCGGCCAACGCCACGACCGGCAGCGGTCGGTGGAAGAGCAGGGCGGCATAGAAGGGCGAGAGCGCCACCGCCGTCAGGGCCGCCAGCGAGGAGATCCGAAACAGCGCCGCCATGGCGAGCCAGGTCGCCGCCGCCAGCAGCCCCACGGGCCAGGCCGCCGCCAGCAGGGCGCCGAAGAAGGTGGCCACGCCCTTGCCGCCCTTGAAGCCCAGCCACACCGGGAACAGGTGGCCCACGAAGGCGGCGCCGGCGGCCACGCTGGTCAGCAGGGCCTGGGCCTGATCCCCCGCGGCGCGCGTGAGCAGCCAGGCGATCAGCACCGCGGGCGCGCCCTTGCCGACATCGCCCAGCAGCGTCAGGGCCGCCAGCTCGCGCCGCCCGCTGCGCAGGACGTTCGTCGCCCCGATGTTGCCCGAGCCGATGGCGCGCGGATCGCCGGCTCCGGCCGCGCGCATGATGATCACCCCAAAGGGGATCGATCCCAGCAGGTAGCCGCCCAGCGCGGCGGCCGCGATCAAGGCGTAGCTCAATCCCTGGTACATGCGCCCTCCCGTTCGCCGGGAGTCCTACCGCCTAGACCTCCTGGGCGATAGCGGCCTTCAGCGCGGCGATGGCAGCCTCGTTGCGACGATAGAACGTCCACTGCTTGATGCGCTTGGGCGTCACCAGGCCGGCGCCGGTCAGCACCCGCATATGTTCTGAGAGCGTCGGCTGGCTCACGCCCAGCTTCTCGGCGATCAGCACAGCGCAGACGCCGTCCTCCACCAAGTCGCCGTCCACCTGCTCGCGGAAGTGGGCGCGCGGCTCCTTCAGCCAGTCCAGAATCAGCAGGCGCCGGTCGTTTCCCAGCGCCTTGAGGGCGTCAACGATAGGCATATCGGCAGATGGCGAAGTCCCGATTGGTCAGCGAGCCTTAGACACCGGCGGTCGCGGCGACAAGCTTTCGGGACGGCGCGGCGTTCCGCCGCACGGCACAACCCGAGGATGAGGGGTCGGCTCTTCCCAATCTTAAGGCTGCGTTAGAATCCAGCCGGGAAAGCTGCCTCACGGCTGGAGGGCGTCACGCCTCAACGGCTGGTCAGACCGTTGGAGCGGGACATGGGATTCCTCAGCAAGAAAGCCTCAGGCCGCTCGGCCGAAGACGTGCGCACCCTCGAAGGCATGGTGGCCGCCATCGAACGGTCCCAGGCGGTGATCGAGTTCGAGCTGAATGGGACGATCATCCGCGCGAACGACAACTTCCTGAACGCCGTGGGCTACACGGCCGCCGAGGTGGTGGGCCGCCATCACTCGATCTTCGTCGACCCGCAGGAGGCGGCCAGCGAGGCCTATCGCGAGTTCTGGCGCGCGCTGAACCAGGGTGAGTTCTGCGCCGCAAAGTTCCGCCGCTTCGGCAAGGGCGGGCGCGAGATCTGGATCCAGGCGTCCTACAACCCGATCCTCGACGAGAAGGGCGCGCCGGTGCGGGTGGTGAAGTTCGCCACCGATATCACCGAGGCGGAGCATCAGCGCCAGCGCGCGCAGGCCGAACAGGCGGCCGCGGTCGCCGGCGAACAGCAGAAGGTCGTCAGTCACGTCGGCGCGGGCCTGAAGCGCCTGTCGCAGGGCGATCTCACCGTCAGCATCGGCCCCGACCTCGACGGCGCCTACGCCAGGGTGCGTGAGGATTTCAACAGCGCCGTCGTCAGCCTGCGCACGGCGCTTGGCGAAGTGCTGGGCACCACCGGCAGCCTGCGCGGCGCGTCCAAGGAGATCGCGTCCGCCGCCCTGGACCTTTCCCGGCGCACCGAGCAGCAGGCCGCGAACCTGGCGGAAACGGCCAGCGCTCTCGACGAGGTCACCGCCACGGTCCGCCGCAGCGCCGACGGCGCCCGGCAGGCCGCCGATGTCGCCTCCACCGCCCGGCAGGACGCGGAACGCTCCGGCATGGTGGTCGACCAGGCCGTCGCCGCCATGCGCGACATCGAAGGCTCGGCCAAGCAGATCAGCCAGATCATCGGCGTGATCGACGAGATCGCCTTCCAGACCAATCTCCTGGCCTTGAACGCTGGGGTGGAGGCCGCGCGGGCGGGCGAGGCCGGGAAGGGCTTCGCGGTGGTCGCCACCGAAGTCCGCGCGCTGGCCCAGCGCTCGGCCGAGGCGGCCAGGGAGATCAAGACCCTGATCCTGGCGTCCAGCCAGCAGGTCCAACGCGGCGTGGGGCTGGTCGGCGAGACGGGTGAGGCCCTGGGCGCCATCGCCCAGCGGGTCACCGAGATCGACGCCCTGATCGCCCAGATCGCCGGCGCGGCGCAGCAGCAGGCCAGCGGCCTGGGGCAGGTGAACCTGGCCGTGAACGAGATGGATCGCGTCACCCAGCAGAACGCCGCCATGGTCGAGCAGTCCAGCGCCGCCGCCGCCCAGATGAACCGCGAGACCGACAGCCTGGCCGACCTCGTCGCCCGCTTCGACGTGGGCGCGCCCGGCGCCGCGAGCTATCGCGCCGCGGCCTGAGGTCTCGACTGCCTCCAGTCTTGCCGAACCGCTAAGCTGCGGGCGGCGTGGGATGCGGGGGATTGTCGTGACGGATGGATCGGAGCGGGCTTCGGCCGGTCGCGTTGTCGCGGGCCTGACGCTGGGCCCGGCCCTGGGCGGCCTGGCGAGCGCGATCCTGTTCCTCGCCTACCGCCTGGGATCTGCCGGCGAGGCCCTGCAGGCCGGCGTGTTCGTGGCCGCGGTCTTCGGCC
The DNA here is from genome assembly GCA_018241625.1 of Pseudomonadota bacterium. Classification (GTDB taxonomy): domain Bacteria; phylum Pseudomonadota; class Alphaproteobacteria; order Caulobacterales; family Caulobacteraceae; genus Phenylobacterium. The sequence continues at coordinate 4,255 of JAFEDM010000068.1, forward strand.
TGGCGCCCGGCGTCTGCGTAACCCTGCCGGTCTACCGGCGGCGCGGACGGACAGGCCTGCTGGGCGCGCTGGCGACCGCGATCCTGCCCGGCGTCCTCGGCGTGGGCCTGATCTACCTGTTCGGACCGCATGCGCCCGACGTGCCGGCGTTCGGCCGCCAGCTGTTCTTCATGGGCCTGGGGCTGCTGGCCCTGCTGGGCGGGACGATCAGCGGCCTGGTCTTCTGGTTGGCCGTTCGGCCTAGGCGCTGAAGACGGTCCGCCCGTCCACAACGGTGCGCAGCACCTTGCCTTGTAGCCGGCGGCCGTCGAACGGCGAGTTCTTCGACTTCGAGACCAGCTTGTCGGCGTCGATCAACAAGGGCGCGTTGAGGTCGACCAGCACCAAGTCGGCGGGCGCGCCCCTGGCCAGCCGCCCTTGGGGCAGGTTCAGGAGATCGGCGGGCGCCGACGTCACCGTGCGGATCAGCTCGATCAGCGGGATGCGGCCCTCGTGGTGGAACGTCAGCAGCGCCGGCAGCAGGGTCTGCAGGCCCACCGCGCCCGGCGCGGCCTCGTCGTAGGGCAGGCGCTTGTCCTCGGCCGGCGCCGGGGCGTGGGCGCTCACCACCACCTCGATCAGGCCGCTCGCCACCGCCTCGATCACCGCCTGGCGGTCGTCCTCGCTGCGCAGCGGCGGATCGACCTTGCAGAAGGTGCGGTAGTCGCCGATGTCGATCTCGTTGAACGACAGGTGGTTGATCGAGGTCGTGGCGGTCACCGGCAGGCCCTTGGCGCGGGCGCGGCGGAAGCTCTCGATCGCGTCGGCGGTGGTCAGCTGGTCGACCAGCAGTGGCGCGCCGGTCAGCTCCACCAGCGCCAGGTCGCGCTCCAGCATGATCTTCTCGGCCACGGCCGGGGCGCTGGGCAGGCCCATGCGCGAGGCGAACTCGCCCTCGCTGGCCGCCGCGCCGGCGCTCAGCCAGGGGTCGGCCGGGCGGTGCGCCACCAGCACGCCAAAGCCCTTGGCGTAGCTCAGCACGCGGCGCAGCACCTTGGAATCGACGATCGGCCGGTCGGCGTCGCTGACATAGAGGCAGCCCGCCTCGGCCATCAGCCCGATCTCGGCCATCCGCTGGCCCTTGGCGTCCTGGGTGGCCGCGCCGGCCGGATAGACCTTCACCAGCTCGATGTCGCGGGCGCGGCGCAGGATGAAGTCCACCACCGACGGCTCGTCGATCACCGGATCGGTGTCGGCCTGGACGACGATGGAGGTGACGCCGCCGGCCGCGGCGGCCAGGGCCGCCGACTTCAGGGTCTCCTTGGTCTCGGTCCCCGGCTCGCCGGTCTTCACCCGGATGTCCACCAGGCCGGGCAACAGGGCCGCGCCGCGTCCGTCGATCACCTCCACGTCCCTGGCGAGCGCGCCCGGCCCCTGGTCGCCCTGCACGACGTCGGCGATGACGCCCTCGGCGACGATCACCGCGCCCGGGCCGTCATAGCCGCTGGCCGGGTCGATCAGCCGGACATTGGTGAAGGCTGTCGCGCCGCTCACCGGTCATTCTCCAGCCGCGCCGCCAGCGAGGTCAGCACCGCCATGCGCGCCGCCACGCCCATCTCCACCTGATCCTGGATCAGGCTGACGTTGAGGTCGTCGGCCACGTCGCTGTCGATCTCGACACCGCGGTTCATCGGCCCCGGGTGCATCACCCGCACATGATCGGCGGCATGGGCCAGCTTTTCGCGGTCGAGGCCGAAGAAGCGGAAATACTCGCGCTGGCTGGGCGCCATGACGCCGTCCATCCGTTCCAGCTGCAGGCGCAGCATCATCACCACGTCGCAGCCGGCGATGCCGGCGCGCAGATCGTGGAAGATCTGCACGTTCCAGCGGTCGGCGGCGGGCGGCAGCAGGGTCGGCGGGCCCACCAGCCGCACCTCGGCGCCCAGCATCTGCAGCAGGGCCACGTTCGAACGCGCCACGCGGGAGTGGGCGACGTCCCCGCAGATCGCCACCTTCAGGCCCGCGATCCGCCCGAAGGCGCGGCGCATGGAGAGCGCGTCCAGCAGCGCCTGGGTCGGGTGCTCGTGCTGGCCGTCGCCGGCGTTGATCACCGAGCAGGAGACCTTCTGCGACAGCAGCGAGGCGGCGCCGGAGGAGGAATGGCGCACGACCAGCAGGTCCGGCTGCATGGCGTTGAGGGTCACCGCCGTGTCGATCAGCGTCTCGCCCTTGCTGATCGAACTCGACCGCGGGCTCATGTTCACGACGTCGGCGCCCAGCCGCTTGCCCGCCAGTTCGAAACTCGACTGCGTCCGCGTCGAATTTTCGAAGAACAGATTCATCAGCGTCCGGCCCTTCAGGAGGTCGAGCTTCTTGGACGTCTGGCGGTTCAGGCTCACGAACCCGTCGGCGAGGTCGAGGAGGTTCGCGACCTCCACCTCGTTCAGATCCGTGCTGGAAAGGAAATGCCGCTTCGGGAAGGAGAAGGTCCGCTGCAGGACCTCGTTCAGACCGGTGGGCGCGGCGCTCATTAAAGCGCCCTCTTAGGCGGCTTTGAGCGGCGAGGGAAGGGCGCTTTCGGCCGTCTTGAGATCGTCATGCGCCAAGGCCTAGCCTGCCGCCCAACAACAACGGATTCGAGACTTTCAGGGGATCACCATGGCCGTCAGCCTCTTTACCTTCGTCGACCTCTTCGCCCGCCAGCTGGTCACCCTCGATCACCTGCTGACCAAGGGCGCCGAACACGCCAAGGCGCAGGGCCATGCGCCCGACGACATCCTGGAATGGCGGCTGATCGAGGACATGCATCCCCTGCGCTTCCAGGCGGCCGTACTCTGCAACTTCTCCAAGGCCTGGACGGCCCGGGTGATCGGCGCCGAGGTCCCGCCGGATGTCGACTACACCGCCCTCGACCTGGCCGGCTTCAAGGCCGCCATCGCCGAGGCCAAGGCCTATCTCTCGGCCCTGAAGCCGGAGCAATTTGCCGGACGCGACGACGTTCCGCTGACGGTCACGATCGGCAACGGCATGGAGCCGACCCTGCCGGCCAGCCAGTGGCTGACGGTGTTCGCCACCACCAACCTCTTCTTCCACCTGTCGACCGCCTACGGGATCCTGCGCCACAAGGGCGTGCAGCTCGGCAAGATCGATTTCTTCGCCAGCGGACTCTAGTCGCGGACTCTAGGCGTTCCGCAGCCGGTCCAGCGCGCCCTGCAGGATCCAGCCGGCGGCCATCTTGTCCACTAGGTCCGCGCGTCTTCCGCGAGATACGTCGGCCTCGTCGATCAGCACCCGGTTGACCGCCATGGAGCTCATCCGCTCGTCCCAAAAGGCGATCGGCAGCTCCGGCTTCAGGCGCAGCAGGTTGCGGGCGAAGGCGCGGCTGGATTGGCAGCGCGGGCCCTCGGTCCCGTCCATGTTGACCGGCAGGCCGATGACGACGCCACCGGCGTTGCGGCTCTCCATCAGTTTGAAGAGCGCATTGGCGTCGTCGGTGAACTTCGTCTTGCGGATCAGCTCGAGCGGCGTCGCCACCGTGCGCGTGGCGTCGCTGACCGCCACCCCGATGGTCTTCTCGCCCAGGTCCAGCCCGACCAGCGGCGCGTAAGGGGCGAGCAGGGCGGGCAGTTCGGTGAGCTCGACGACGGCCATGGGTCTGCTTAGCCCTGTCGCCTAGAACTTGGCCAGCCACGCCTTTGGGTTCGCCGCCACGGGTCTGGAAATAGGCTAGGGCCAGGATTGGATAGCCCGCCGCCGCCCGGTCGGCCGCCGCGTCGGCATAGGCAAAGCCTCCACCAGAGCCGCCCAGCATCAGGACCGCGGCCTTCCTAAGCATCACCCACTCAGCGACGTGGAAAGGTGAACTCTGCCGCGGCGTGAGGCTCAAGGGGGCACGCGCGGCTTGCATTCCGCCCCCTCGCGCGGCTAACCCACGCGCTCGAACTTCAGGAGGGGCCGATGGCCATCGACGCGGCGACCGTGCGCAAGGTCGCCAGGCTCGCCAGGATCGCGACGCCGGAGGACCGGGTCGAACAGCTCGCCAAGGAGCTGAACGGCATCATGAGCTGGATCGAGCAACTGGGCGAAGTCGACACCGACGGCGTCGAACCCATGACCTCGGCCGTGCACACGCCGCTGCCCATGCGCGACGATGTGGTCACCGACGGCGGCGACGCCGAGCGGGTGCTGGGCAATGCGCCGAAACGCGCCGGCGCCTTCTATGTGGTGCCGAAGGTGCTCGAATAGCCATGTCCGACCTCACCTCGCTGACCCTCAAGGCCGCGCTCGACGGCCTGGCCGACAAGTCGTTCTCCTCGGCCGAGATCACCCAGGCGCATATCGAGGCGGTGGAAGCCGCGCGCGCCCTGAACGCCTATGTTCTGGAGACGCCGGATCGCGCGCTGGAAATGGCGCGGGCCTCCGACCAGCGCCGCGCCTCGGGCAACGCCGGGCCGCTGGAAGGCGCGCCGCTGGGCATCAAGGACCTGTTCTGCACCGAAGGCGTGCGCACGACCGCCGCCTCCAAGATCCTGGAGAACTTCGTCCCGGCCTACGAGAGCACCGTCACCGCCAACCTGTGGCGCGACGGGGCGGTGATGCTGGGCAAGCTCAACATGGACCAGTTCGCCATGGGCTCGTCCAACGAGACCTCCTGCTTCGGCAATGTGGTGAACCCCTGGCGGGCGGAGGGTGGAAACGCCGAGCTGACGCCGGGCGGATCGTCCGGCGGCTCGGCCGCGGCGGTGGCGGCGGAGCTCTGCCTGGGGGCCACGGCCACCGACACCGGCGGCTCAATCCGTCAGCCGGCGGCCTTTACCGGCACGGTCGGCATCAAGCCAACCTACGGCCGCTGCTCGCGCTGGGGCGTGGTGGCTTTCGCCTCGTCCCTGGACCAGGCCGGGCCGATGGCCCGCACGGTCGAGGACGCGGCCATCCTGCTCACCTCCATGAGCGGCCACGACCCGAAGGACTCCACGAGCCTGCCGGTGGAAACCCCTGATTTCGCGCGCTTCGTCGGTAAGTCGGTGAAGGGGCTGCGCATCGGCGTGCCCAAGGAATACCGCGTCGACAACATGCCGGCCGAGATCGACGCCCTGTGGGAACAGGGGATCGCCTGGCTGAAGGAGGCCGGCTGCGAGATCGTCGAGGTCAGCCTGCCGCACACCAAGTACGCGCTGCCGGCCTACTACATCGTGGCGCCCGCAGAGGCGTCCTCCAACCTCGCCCGCTATGACGGCATGCGCTACGGCCTGCGGGTCGACGGCGGCAACCTGATCGACACCTATGAGCAGTCGCGCGCCCAGGGGTTCGGCGAGGAGGTCAAGCGCCGCCTGATGATCGGCACCTATGTGCTCTCGGCCGGCTACTACGACGCCTACTACCTGAAGGCCTTGAAGGTCCGCCGCCGCATCGCCGACGACTTCGACCAGGCCTGGCAGACGTGCGATGCGCTGCTGACGCCCACCGCGCCCAGCGCCGCCTTCCAGCTCGGCGACAAGTCGAACGATCCGGTGGCCATGTACCTCAACGACATCTTCACGGTGACGGTGAACCTGGCCGGCCTGCCGGGGATGAGCGTGCCCGCCGGCCTCGACGCCAACGGACTGCCGCTCGGCCTGCAACTCATCGGCCGCGCCCTGGATGAGGGGACCCTGTTCTCGCTCGGCGGCGCGCTGGAGAAAGCCGCCGACTTCCGCGCCAAACCCCGGAAGTGGTGGTAGGCTCCGTCATCCCTCAAGGTTGTGGCGGGGGATTTCGGGGGGGGCGAGATGAAATCTGCGAGCATGGCCGTCATGGCGTGCGCGGCGGCCTTGGCCGTCGGCGCCGCGGCGCGCGCCGACGAGGTCGGCAAGCCGGCGAAGCCCTACAAGATCTACCTGCTCGACAAGTCGACGATCACGTCGGACCAGCTCAAGGGCAAGGTGGTGGTGGTCAATCGCTGGGCGACCTGGTGCACGCCCTGCAAGGCCGAGATGGTGGTGTTCGAGAATTATCTTCGCACCCATCCGGGTACGGACCTGAAGATCTACGCCGTCACGACCGAGCTCAACTTCTCGGCCGAGAAGCTCAAGCCGTTGCAGGGCATCCTGTCCTATCCGCTGGGGCTCAGCGTCCTCGGCTGGGGCTACGGGATCAAGGGCGCGGTGCCGACCAGCTATGTCATCGATCGCAACGGCGTCGTGCGCTTCGCCGCGGCCGGGGCGTTCAACGACCAGAGTTTCGACGCCCTGGTCACCCCGCTCCTGAAACAGCCGGCGCCCGAGGCGGCGGGATCTCGGGCGGCCCAATAGAAAACGGCCTCCCGCGCCGGGCGCGGGAGGCCGTCATGCCTTGAAACGGCGGATCGGCTTACTTCCCGGCGGCCTTGTCCAGGTCGGCTTGGACCTGCTTCAGCTTGGCGTCGTCGATGGCGCCTTGGCTCATCGGGGCGACGGCGGCCAGGGTCATGTCCTTGATCTGGTCGAGGAACTGCTCGATCCCCGGCAGGTCCTTTTGCAGGACGGCCTTGGCGGCCGGGTTGTCCCACATGGCGCCGATGGTGGTCTTGTCGACGGTCATGCCGGCGGTGGAGGCCGGGGCCTGGGCGAACGCCGGAACGGCGGCGAGGGTCGCGAGGGCGGCAAGGCCCGCAACGAGGGTGGTCTTCATGGCTTGTGGGTCCTTCCCCTTGGGTTTGCCCGCGAAGCTGTAGCGCCCCGCTGGAACTTTGTTCGCCGAAAATCGCGGCGAGATTACGAACGGTGCTCGTTTATTTCAGTCAGTCGAGGTTCCTGCTCCCAGCGCCCTCTACGTCCGTCGCTGAAACGATGACCGCATTTGGCGCCGGAGGCAAGGTGACGCTGGAGTCACGCTTTGCCTTTTGGCTCCGCGGGGTTAGGGAACGCCCATGAGCGAAAAGAGCAAGACGATCCAAGGTCGCACCGGCCCTTGGGAGATGGTCCTGGGGCTGGAAGTCCACGCCCAGGTGGCGTCCAACGCCAAGCTGTTCTCGGGCGCCGCGGTGGGCTTCGGCGCGGGCCCCAACGAGCAGGTCAGCCTGGTCGACGCGGCCATGCCGGGCATGCTGCCGGTGATCAACCGCCACTGCGTGGAGCAGGCGGTGAAGACCGGGCTCGGCCTGAAGGCCAGGATCAACCATTGGTCCCGCTTCGACCGGAAGAACTACTTCTTCCCCGACCTGCCGCAAGGCTATCAGATCAGCCAGTACAAGGACCCGATCGTCGGCGAGGGCGAGGTGATCGTCGAGCATGACGACGGCTCGACCTTCAAGGTGCGGATCGAGCGCCTGCACCTGGAGCAGGACGCCGGCAAGTCGCTGCACGATCAGGACCCGA
>JAFEDM010000069.1 GCA_018241625.1 Pseudomonadota bacterium
ATGACCAGCGACTTCGGGTGGGCCATCTGCACGCCAACGGCGGCCGGCAGGCCGTAGCCCATGGTGCCCAGGCCCCCGGAAGTCATCAAGCGGTTCGGCTCCTCGAAACGGTAGAACTGGGCGGCCCACATCTGGTGCTGGCCGACCTCGGTGGTGATGTAGACGTCCTTGTCCTTGGTCAGCTCATAGAGCCGCTGGATGGCGTGCTGCGGCTTGATCAGCTTGGCGTCGGGCCGATAGCGGAAGCTGTCGCGGGCGCGCCAGGCGTCGATCTGGGCCCACCAGTCGGCCATCGACTTCTTGTCGGTCTTGTAGCCCTTGGCCTTCCAGACGGCGATCAGGTCGGCCAACACGCTGCCGGCGTCGCCGACGATGCCGATGTCGGTGCGCACGTTCTTGCCGATCGAGCTCGCGTCCACGTCGATGTGGATCTTGCGCGAGCCGGGCGCGAAGGCGTCCAGCCGGCCGGTCACCCGGTCGTCGAAGCGCGCGCCGATCGCCACCATCACGTCGCAGTCGTGCATGGCGTTGTTGCTCTCGAACGAGCCGTGCATGCCGACCATGCCCAGCCACGCGGGGTCGGACGCCGGGAAGGCGCCCAGGCCCATCAGGGTCGAGGTGACCGGCGCACCGGTGAGCGCGGCGAACTCGCGCAGCAGCTTCGCCGCCTCGGGCCCGGCGTTGATGACGCCGCCACCGGTGTAGAGGATCGGCCGGCGCGCGTGGGCGATCATCGCCGCGGCCTCGGCGATCCGGCCCGGGTCGCCCTTGGTGCGGGGCGCATAGTTGTGCACGTGCTTCACCTGGGCCGGCCCCTGATAGGCGCCCTTGGCGAACTGAACGTCCTTCGGGATGTCGATGACCACCGGGCCTGGACGGCCGGTCGTGGCGATGTGGAAGGCCTCGTGCAGTATGCGCGGCAGGTCCTCGACCGACTTCACCAGGTAGTTGTGCTTGGTGCAGGGCCGGGTGATGCCGATGGTGTCGCATTCCTGGAAGGCGTCGGTGCCGATCAGGTGGGTGGCCACCTGGCCGGTGATGACGATCAGCGGGATCGAGTCCATCAGGGCGTCGGCGATACCGGTCACCGCATTGGTCGCGCCGGGGCCGGAGGTCACCAGCACCACGCCGGGCTTGCCGGTGGACCGCGCATAGCCTTCCGCCGCATGCGTCGCGCCCTGCTCGTGGCGCACCAGCACGTGCTGCAGCTTCGGCTCGGCGAACAGGGCGTCGTAGATCGGCAGGACCGCGCCGCCCGGATAGCCGAACAGCACTTCCACGCCCTGGTCGAGGAGCGCGC
>JAFEDM010000006.1 GCA_018241625.1 Pseudomonadota bacterium
CCCTGCCCTTCCTTGCCGGCCTGCTTCGCCCAGCGGTCGGCGAGCGCCTTCGCATCCCGCGCATGCGGACCGCGGTCGCGCTCCAAAGTCTCGAGACGATGCCGCAGATCAGCATCGCGGCCGGCGAGGTTGCGCTCGACGATCAAGGCGGCGATGCGGGCGGCGCGGATCGCCTGGCCGGTCTCCGCCCCTCTCAGCACCATGTGCGCCAGACGCGGCGCCAGCGGCATATCGGAGAGCGCGCGGCCGTGGGCGGTCAGCACGCCGTCCGGCGTCAGGGCCTCGAGACGGACGAGCAGGCTGCGGGCTTCGGCGAAGGCGGCGGCGGGCGGCGGGTCGAGGAAGGCCAGGCCCGTCGCGTCCTTGGCGCCCCAGCGGGCGAGATCGAGCGCTAGGCCCGAGAGATCGGCGTCGAGGATTTCGGGATCGGCGAAGGCCGGCAGGGCGCGGGTCTCGGCCTCGTCCCACAGGCGGTAGCAGACGCCGGGCTCGGTGCGGCCCGCGCGGCCGCGGCGCTGGTCGGCGGCGGCGCGGGAGACGCGCACGGTGGCGAGGCGCGTCAGGCCGCTGGCCGGATCGAACCGCGGCACGCGGGCGACCCCGCTGTCGATCACCACGCGAACGCCCTCGATGGTCAGGCTGGTCTCGGCGATGGAGGTGGCCAGCACCACCTTGCGGATCCCCGCCGGCGCCGGGGCGATGGCGCGGTCCTGGTCGCGCGGATCGAGGGCGCCGTAGAGCGGGGCGATCTCGACCCCGGCGCGCGGCCGTTCCCTCAGGCGCTCGGCGACGCGGAGGATCTCGCCCTGGCCGGGCAGGAAGACCAGCAGGCTGCCGGCCTCGGCGGCGAGCGCACGGTCGACGGCGCGGACGACGCGGTCCTCCAGTCGCTGGGCGTCGTCGCGGCCGAGGTAGTGGGTCTCGACCGGGAAGGCGCGGCCGAGGCTCTCGACCACCGGCGCGTCCCCGAGCAGCCGGGCGACCGCCGCGCCGTCCAACGTCGCCGACATCACCAGGATGCGCAGGTCCTCGCGCAGCAGGCCCTGGGCGTCGCGGGCGAGCGCCAGGCCGAGGTCGGCGTCCAGGCTGCGTTCGTGGAACTCGTCGAAGAGGACCGCCGAGACGCCCGCCAACGCCGGGTCGGAGAGGATCATGCGGGTGAAGACGCCCTCGGTGACCACCTCGATCCGGGTCTCGGCCGAGACCCGCGACTGCAGGCGCACGCGGTAGCCCACCGTTCGGCCCACCGGCTCGCCCAGGGTGCTGGCCATCCGCTCGGCCGCGGCGCGGGCGGCGAGGCGGCGCGGCTCCAGGACGACGATCTTACCCGACCCGATCCAGGGTTCAGCCAGCAGCTCCAGCGGAACCACGGTGGTCTTGCCGGCCCCGGGCGGCGCCACCAGCACCGCCGCATTCCGTTCGGCGAGCGCCGTCTTCAGCGCCGGCAGGGCCTCGTGGATGGGGAACATTCGTGCGCTCTACCGGCCCATCCCGGCAACGCCAAGCCTTGGCGCTTGACCCGCACGGCACAACCAAGTCACGGTCCCGTCAAATTTCGCGGGCGGCCCGAAACGGGGGAGCCGCCGTTCGGAGGGAAAATGTGGCGCGTTAAATCGCTCGACGCCATTCTGGCGACGGCGGAGAAGAAATCGCTGCACCGGTCGCTCGGACCGTTGCAGCTGACCCTGCTGGGCATCGGCGCGGTCATCGGCACGGGGATCTTCGTGCTGACCGCCGCGGCCGCCCAGAAGGCGGGTCCCGGCATGATGATCTCGTTCATCATCGCAGGCTCGGTCTGCGCGGTCGCCGCGCTCTGCTATTCCGAGCTGGCCTCCATGGTGCCCGTCGCGGGCTCCGCCTACACCTATTCCTACGCCGTCATGGGCGAACTGGTCGCCTGGCTGGTCGGCTGGGCGCTGATCCTGGAATACGCCCTGGGCGCCAGCGCCGTGGCGGTGGGCTGGTCCGGTCACATCATCGGCCTGCTGGACTCGCTGGGCGTACACCTGCCCCACGCGCTGACCGTCGGGCCCAAGGTCGTCCTCGGCTCGTTCCTGGAGGGCGGCGAGGCCGGCGGCATCGTCAACCTGCCGGCGGTGATCATCACGATCCTGGTGACTGGGCTGCTGGTCTACGGCACCAAGGAAAGCGCCACGGTCAACGCGGTGCTGGTGGCGATCAAGGTCACGGCCCTGACCCTGTTCATCGTGCTGACCATCGGGATGGTCGGCGGCCACATGGACCATTTCACGCCGTTCACGCCGCGCGGCTGGGGCAATCCGCTGAGTTCCGCCGGCACCGGGGTGCTGGGCGCGGCGGCCTCGATCTTCTTCGCCTATGTCGGCTTCGACGCCGTCTCGACGGCGGCGGAAGAAACCCGCAATCCGCAACGCAACGTGCCGATCGGCCTGATCGGCAGCCTGTTGATCTGCACCCTCTTCTACCTGCTGGCCGCCGGCAGCGCGATCGGCGCCTATGGCGCCCAGCCGCTGGCCGGCCCCAACGGCATGCCCTACGACGCCGGCTCGCCGGACATGGCCGCCGCCTGCACGGCGCTGGGCGCGCACACGCCGCTGGTCTGCTCGAAGGAAGCCCTGGCCTACGTCCTGCGCGAGGTGGGCCATCCGTTCTTCGGCAACCTCGTGGCGCTGGCGGCGACGATCGCCCTGCCCTCGGTGGTGCTGCTGATGATGTATGGCCAGACGCGCATCTTCTTCGTGATGGCGCGCGACGGCCTGCTGCCCAAGGGCCTGTCGGCGGTGCACCCGAAGTTCAAGACGCCCTGGGTGATCACCCTGGTGACCGGCGTGGTGGTGGCCCTGTTCGCCGCCTTCCTGCCGGTGGGCCAGCTGGCGGACTATTCCAACTCCGGCACCCTGTTCGCCTTCGCAGCGGTGTCCGCCGGCGTGATGATCCTGCGCTTCACCGACCCCAACCGCGTGCGCCCGTTCCGGACCCCGCTGGTGTTCGTCGTGGCGCCGGCCTCGATCATCGGCTGCATCGTCCTGTTCATGAGCCTGGACGGCAAGTCCAAGGGCCTGTTCGCGGTGTGGACGATCCTCGGCCTGATCTTCTACTTCCTCTATGGCTTCTGGCGCTCGAACGTCCGGTTGGGCATCGAAAACGACGAGCCACTGACGGAAGGCCCCGGCGGGATTGCGGACTAGCCGCCGCGCTCAAGCCTGCGACGGAAAGGCCCGGGCGAAACCCCGGGCCTTTTCATATCCGCCATAAAGCCCGATCTTATCGTAATGAACGCGCCCCAACCCGCGGCCCAGACGGCGCCGCCGCCCAGCCTGCCGATCCGCGCCCTGATCGCGCCGGTGACCCCGCTGCAGCAGAACTGCACCATCGTCTGGTGCGCCAAGACGCTGAAGGCGGCGATCATCGACCCCGGCGGCGAAGTCGACCGGCTGCTGGCCGCCATCGCCGACCAGGGCCTGACGCTCGAGAAGATCTGGATCACCCACGGCCACCTGGACCACGCCGGCGGCGCGGCGGCGCTTAAGGAGAAGACCGGCGTCCCGATCGAAGGGCCGCATCCGGACGACGCCTTCTGGATCGACCAGATCGACGCCTCGGGCGCCAAGTGGGGCATGCCGGAGGCCCGGGGCTTCACCCCCGACCGCTGGCTGCACGACGGCGACCGCGTGACGCTCGGCGAGACGGAGTTCGAAGTCTATCACTGCCCCGGCCACACGCCAGGCCACGTGATCTTCTTCCACCGCGAAACCCGCTTCGCCCAGGTGGGCGACGTGCTGTTCCAGGGCTCGATCGGGCGCACCGACTTCCCGCGCGGGAACCACGCCCAGCTGATCGAGGCGATCACCACCAAGCTCTGGCCGCTCGGCAACGACGTGCGTTTCGTGCCGGGGCACGGGCCGATGTCCAGCTTCGGCCAGGAACGGCTGACCAATCCCTTCGTCGCCGACGAAATCTTGTCGCACACGTGATTTCAGCCACGAAATCGCTGCGTTACGGCGCGTCGCCAGCATGGCGGCCATGGAGCAGATCCTCGAAATGAACAGCGCGGGCGCCCGCATCCTGATGGTCGACGACGACCCCGGAATCCGCGATGTCGTTTCCGACTTCCTGGGCAAGCACGGCTACAAGGTCGAAACCGCCGGCGACGCCGCGGAAATGGAGCAGGCGCTGGAGCGCGGCCCGGTCGACCTGATCGTGCTCGACGTCATGCTGCCGGGCGAGGACGGCCTGGCGATCTGCCGCCGGCTGGCCAACGGCGAAGGCGGCCCGCCGATCATCATGCTGTCGGCCATGGGCGAGGACACCGACCGGATCGTGGGCCTCGAGCTGGGCGCCGACGACTATCTGGCCAAGCCCTGCAATCCGCGCGAGCTGTTGGCCCGGGTGCGCGCCGTGCTGCGCCGCGCCGAGCAGCGCGCCGGATCCGGCAGCGTCGGCGCGGGGTGCGAGTTCGCGGGCTGGCGCCTGGACTTGGTGCGCCGGGAGCTGCGCTCGCCCCAAGGCGTGGTGGTGAACCTGTCGTCCGGCGAGTTCTCGTTGCTGCGCGCCTTCGTGGAACGGCCCCAGCGGGTGCTGACCCGCGACCAGTTGCTGGAGTTCGCCCGCGGCCCTGACAGCGACGCCTTCGACCGGGCGATCGACGTGCAGATCAGCCGCCTGCGCCGCAAGCTGGACGACGGCGGCGGCAGCCATGAGCTGATCCGCACCATCCGCAACGAAGGCTACATGTTCACCGCCAAGGTGAAGCGCACATGAGCTGGATGCGTCGCGCGCGGCCGACAGGCTCACTGTTCGTCCAGCTCGCGACGCTGGTGGGCCTGGCCCTGGTGCTGGCCGAGGCGATCAACCTCTTCCTGATCTTCAACGTTCCGCCGCCGCTGCCGGACTTCTACCGGCTGTCAGAGATCGAGCAGGCGTTCCGGGGCCCGGCCCCGGTGTTCACCGAGCGGCGGCCGCTGGAGGTCGTCCCGGCCGCCAAGCCGCCCGGCCCGGCCATGGAGAGCAGCAACGCGCCGGCCGTGCGGGCGCGGTTGGCCAGGGACCTGGGCGTGCCGGTGGACTCCGTGGTTCTGGCCACCCACGCCGGCCCGTTCGCCGACCGGCGGGTGTTCCGCATCATCCGCGACCGGATCGCCCGCGAGGGCGTGCGCGAGGAGCATTTCCTGGTCGCTCCGTTCGAGGTCGGCGTGCGCAGCGCCGACGGGCGCTGGGCGGTGATCCGTCCGCAGCCGGCGTTCGGCCTGGACCCCTGGCAGCAGCGCACCGTGCTGTGGTTCGTGCTGTCGATCGTGGCCCTGTCGCCGGTGGTCTATGTGTTCGCCCGGCGCCTGTCGCGGCCGTTCAAGCAGTTCGCCGACGCCGCCGACCGCCTGGGCCGCGACCCGCGGGCCGAGCCGCTGGCGATCCGCGGGTCGGCGGAGATCGGCGTGGCGGTGCGCGCCTTCAACGACATGCAGGAGCGGCTGCGCCGCTATGTCGACGACCGCACCGCCATGGTGGGCGCCATCGCCCACGACCTGCGCACCCCGCTCACCCGCCTGCGGTTCCGTATCGAGGGCCTGCCGGAGGACCAGAAGGCGAAGATCGAGAACGACATCGACCAGATGGAGGAGATGATCTCGGCGGCGCTGACCTTTGTGCGCGACGCCAGCCGGCCGGGCGAACGCACGCCGCTGGAGCTGTCGTCCTTGCTGGAGAGCCTGTGCGACGAGATGGCCGAGACCGGCGCCGCCACCGAGGTGGAGAGCGGCGAGAAGGTCGTGTTGCAGGGCGACCCGATGGCGCTGCGCCGGCTGTTCTCCAACCTGCTGGAGAACGCCGTGAAGTACGGCGGCCGGGCCCGGACGCGGGTGTTCCTGGCCGACGACAACGCCGTGGTGGAGATCGAGGACGACGGCCCGGGCATCCCGCCCGCCGAGCGGGAGAAGGTGTTCGAGCCCTTCTACCGCCGCGAGCCGTCGCGCAGCCGCCAGACCGGCGGCATCGGCCTGGGCCTGGCCGTGGTGCGCTCCATCGCCCGGGGCCACGGCGGCGACGTCGACCTCGTCAACCGGGCCGGCGGCGGTCTGACCGCGCGGGTTCAACTGCCACTTTAAGATGTGCCGCTGCGGTGGACCGCGGCGATCTCGCGGGCTTGTGATCGACAGCTAAGCCATTGTCGCGCAAGGCGAAGCTCGGCCGTTGCGGCCGGAAAAGCACAAACCATGACCGTGGATCTGCAACCTTAGCCGCCGTCGGGGGTTAGGGCCTCGGAACCGTCAGTAGAGCCCCGAGGAGGCCCCATGCCCACCGCCGATATCGGTAAGCCCCGCGCGCGACGCGGTTTCGCCGCCATGAATCCGGAACGCCGCCGCGAGATCGCCCGCAAGGGCGGCGCCAGCGTGCCGGGCGAAAAGCGCAGCTTCGCGAAGGACCGCGACCTGGCGGCCTCCGCCGGGCGCAAGGGCGGCGAGGCCAGCCGTGGCGGCGGACGCACCCGCGGCCGTCAGCCGACCGCTTGACCTAGCCTATTCCCGGGACCCCGCTCGGCCGCGCCTGGCCTGGGGCCATTGAGGCCTAGGCGCCGACGCGAGCGCGCAGGTCCCGGGCCATGGCGGCGAAGACGCCGCCCCATTCGTTGAACGCCGTCTGCCGGTACAGCCGCGCGGTCGGGTACCAGGGCGTGTCCGCCCGGTCGTTCATCCAGCGCCAGTCGGCGACCTGCGGGACCGCCAACCAAACGTGCGCGCCCAGCGCGCCGGCCAGGTGGACGATGCTGCCGTCCATGGTCACCACCAGATCGCAGCACTGGATCGCCGCGGCGGTGTCCAGATAGAGGTCCGGGCCCGCGTCGAAGTCGTCGCCCAGGGTTTCCACGAACATGCCGGTCGGCAGGGTCTGGATCTGTTCCAGACCCAGTCCCTTCTGCAGGCTGATCAGCCTGACGCCGGGCACGCGCGCCAGCGGCAGCGCCGCGGCCAGGGGGAAGGCGCGCGGCACGGGCGGCGCGCTGGAAGCCTCGCTGCCCTGCCAGACGATGCCGACCTTGACGCCGCTCTGGCCGATCTTCGCGCGCCAGCGGGCGATCCGCTCCGGCTCGGCGTGCAGATAGCGGCCGTGGGGCACGCTGGTCACCGTGGTGCCGAAGCCCGCCGGCATGCTCAGCAAGGCGCTGGCGATGTCGTAGTCGTCGGCGGTCTCAGCCTCGTCGATCAGCTTAAGCCGCGGGCTCATGGTCCGCAGGATGGCGTGCATCGCCTTCGGCGCGGCCAGCGTCACCGACGCGCCAGCGGCCTCGGCCATCAGGGCGTAGCGGGAGAACTGCAGCAAGTCGCCCTGGA
>JAFEDM010000070.1 GCA_018241625.1 Pseudomonadota bacterium
ATGCTGACGCCGTGCTGGCCGGCCCGCGACAGCTCTTCCACGGTCGGCGTGACGCGCAGGCCATGCAGCTCGGCGACGTAGTCCGCGCCCACGTTGTGCACGGTCATCTGGTAGAGCTCGTCGGTGTTGGCCCGTCCGACGCCGCGCGCCTGCAGCAGTTGGGCGAACGACTGGCTGCCCTGGAAGCGGCATTCGCCGGAGGCGTGCTGGTCCTGGGCGGTGCCCTCGCAGTCGAACTCGCCGGCGTCGCGCTGCACCTTGAAGGCCACATGCTGCGGCGTGGAGGAGCGGAGTTGGGCCGCCGTGAGACCGGACAGGACGTTCAGGGACGACGGGCTGCTGATCACGCTGCGCTCGTCGCCGCCCTGGCCGCGCAGGGTGAACTGCACCACGTCGGCGCTGTAGCCGCGGTCGGCGTCCACCTGCCAGCGGACGGTGTCCGGGCCGGCGGCGTGCGCCGCAAGGCCGCCCAGCGTCAGGCTGGCGACGGCCGCCATGGCTCCAGCCAGAAGGGCCTGGCGAAGGCTCTTGGCGCGCATCGGACTCAATCTCCGGTCGAGGGATTTCCCACCGGCAGTTTCCCATAGGCCGGCGGCATGGGCGCGTTAAATTTTGGACAGACGCGCGGCCCGGCGCGTGCGTAGCATCGCCGGGGCTTTCGGCGAGGGAGGGGAAGATGGGCGCCTGGACAGGTCTGATGCGCTGGGGGATTGCCGTCTCGGCGGCGGGTCTGGTCGCGGGCGCGGCGTCTTGGGCGGTCGCCGAGCCGCCGGGCGTGCAGAACCTTTTCCTGCTCTCGGACGCCCGGTCGCGCTCCATCGGCCCGGAAAACCTGACCGGCCAGCCCGGCATGGGCGCGCGCACCGAGCTGAAGGACGGCAGTGCGAAGTACGCGGCCAAGGACCTGGGGCGTGGCTGGAAGGTGAACCCCTACATCGTCGTGCCCGCCGGCAAGACCATCACGCTTGGGGACGCCAAGGGGCCGGGCGTGATCAACCACATCTGGATGACCCTGGGCGGCGCGGCGGACTACCGCTCGGTGATCCTGCGCATCTACTGGGACGGCGAGACCACGCCCTCGGTCGAGGTTCCGGCCGGTGACTTCTTCACCGCCGGCTGGGGCCGCGGCGCCGAGCCGGTGGTCGATTCGGCGACGGTGGCGGTCAATCCCGGCAGCGGCTTCAACAGCTTCTGGCAGATGCCGTTCCGCAAGTCCGCGCGCCTGACGCTGGAGAACCGCGGCGCGACGCGCGCGCTCACCATCTACTACGCCATCGACTATTCGGAGACGGCGGTGCCCGCCGCCGCGGGCTATTTCCACGCCCAGTTCCGGATGGGCCAGGCCGACCCGAAGACCGGCGACTTCACGATGCTCGACGGCGTGAAAGGGCAGGGGCAGTACGTCGGGACCTACCTGCGCCACCGGGCCTTCAGCCCCGGCTGGTGGGGCGAGGGCGAGGCCAAGTTCTACATCGACGGCGACAAGGACTTCCCGACCATCGCCGGCACCGGCGAGGAGGACTATTTCCTCGGCTCCTACTCCTACCAGAAGAAGACCGCCCAGGGCGGTCGCGTGGAGACGTCCTATTCGTCGGCCTACGCCGGCTTCCTGTCGGTGCAGGACCAGCCGATCGACGCCGACTACCTCAAGCCCGGCGACCGCCGCTACGGCGAATACCGGTGGCATGTCCTGGACCCGATCCGCTTCCGGCGCGACCTCAGGGTGACGATCCAGAACCTTGGCTGGAAAGGCGTGACGCCGACGAAGTTCATCGGCGACGGGGCCTACCTGCCGCTGCACGACGAGCTGTCGTCGGTCGCCTATTGGTACCAGGCCGAACCGCACGCGCCGTTCCCGGCGCTGCCCGGCGACGCGGCCCTGACCGAGCTGTCCAAGCCGCCCGGCTTCTAGCGGGGGTCAATCACCGCGACCAGCGCAGTCCATCTTCCCTCCTCCTCGATGGAGGAGGGCTAGGGTGGTGGTGTACGCAGGAGGGCGGGGCGAGGGCGCGAGAGGCGTCAGCGCCACCCGTGCCCATCCGCCACCGCAGTGGCCACGCCACCACCCAACCCTCCTCCATCGAGGAGGAGGGCTTAGGATTTGTGTGGACCCTAGCGCGCGGGCGGCGGCGGCAGGGTCCCGCCCTCGGCCAGGGTCTTCATATTGGCCATGCCCTTCTCGAACGCCGTGCGGCGGCGCTGGATCTCGGCGGCCTTAGCCGCGTCGTCCCCAGGTATGCGCGAGTTGTCGTACATCAGGGTGTAGACGATCCGCGAGGTCTTGGCGGTGAGCGGACGCACCTCCAGGCAGCCGTGGTAGAGGTTGTACGGCCGTCCCTCGTAGACCGGCTGGGTATAGGTGTAGGAAAGCTCGGTCCTGCCGACCAGGATCTCGCGCCCGACGGTGCGCACCGCGCCGATCTCGCCGTCCTTGCCCGAGGTGATCTGACAGCCGGTGGGGATCTGCAGCCACTCGGCGATGCCGCAGTACTTGCCGATCCGCTTCCAGACCTCCGCCGCCGGCCGGTTCACGTCGATCTGCATCGGGATGGTGACGTAGTTCGGCGTCTCGGTCTGCATCTTGGGCGGCCCGGATGCGGGAACTGGCGGCGCGGCCGGCTGGGCCAGCGCCGGCGTGGCGGCGCAGAGGGCGAGCGCGACGGTCAGGGCGGCTTTCATGCGGGGTCTCCAGATCCTATGGCTGAGGTTGCGTAGCACGGACTCGCCGAAGGTCCTTAGCGACGTCGTGCGCGGGGGCGCAAAAGCCGGCGCCATAAGCCGCGCCTCAGTGCCAGACGGTTGGGCGTCTGCTACGATTTGGGCATGGCTGAAGCCCCCGACCTCGTCGTCCGCCCATCGAGCGACGACCAGCAGCGTTATCGGACGCTGTTCGACTCGATGGACGAGGGCTTCTGCATCATCGAGTTCCTCGACAGCCCGCACGGCCCCTTGAGCGACTACATCCACATCGAGGCGAACGCCGCCTACGAGCGCCACGCCGGCATTCCCAACGTCGTGGGCCAGAAGGTCCGCGAGATGGTGCCCGACGAGGCCGATGGCTGGGTCGAGCTCTATGGCGGGGTGCTGCGCACCGGCGAGCCGATCCGCTTCCAGCGCGAACTGGTGGCCACCGGCCGGCACCTGGAGCTGTCGGCTTTCCGCATGGAGCCGCCGGAGCTGCGACAGGTGGCCGTGCTCTTCCAGGACATCACGCCGCGCAAGCGCGCCGAGACCGCCCTGCAGCAGCTCAACGAGACCCTGGAGCAGCGGGTCGTCGAGGCGGTGGCCGAGCGCAACCTGTTCGCCGACATCGTCGAGGGCAGCGAGGCCTTCGTGCAGGTCGCCGACCGCAACCTGACCTGGCTGGCCGTCAACGGGGCGGCGGCGCAGG
>JAFEDM010000071.1 GCA_018241625.1 Pseudomonadota bacterium
AGTCTCCTCGTGGGTGCTTTGCAGGACCACCTTCGGCGCGGCGCCGGCGTCCAGCGCCTCCTTCCAGCGCGGCGCGCAAAGGCACCAGCGGTCGCCGGGCTTCAGGCCCGGGAAGTGGGCTTCCGGCATGGGCGTGGAGAGGTCGTTGCCGGCGTCGCGGCTGAAGGCCAGGAACTCGGCCGTCATCACCGCGCAGACGGTGTGCATGCCGGTGTCCTCGAAGCTGGTCTCGCAGCAGCCGTTGCGGAAGAAGCCGGTGACGGGGTCCAGCGAGCAGGGCTGGAGCTCGGTCCCCAGGACGTTCTTGGCGCCGGGCTCGTAGCGTGTGGTCATAGGCCCAGCCTAACCGCTAAAACGGTCGGATTGCCATGGGGAGGCCGATGCCAGATTCCGCCGCGAGGCCGCGCCGCAGCGCCCTCTACCTGCCCGGCTCCAACGCTCGCGCCATCGAGAAGGCGCGCACCCTGCCGTGCGACGTGGTGATCCTGGACCTGGAGGACTCGGTCGCGCCGGAGGCCAAGACGGCGGCCAGGGCCCTGGCGTGCGAGGCGGTCCGGCTGGGCGGCTTCGGCCCGCGCGAACTGGTGATCCGCGCCAACGGCCTGGACACGCCCTGGGGCGCCGACGACCTGGCCGCCGCCGCCGAGGCCGGCCCCGACGCGGTGCTGGTCCCGAAGATGGCGGCGCCGGGCGACCTATCCGCCTGCCGCAAGGCCGCGGGGCCGGACGTGACGCTGTGGGCGATGATCGAGACGGCCAAGGCGGTCTTCGCCCTCGACGCCCTGGGCGCGGCGTCGCGCGCGGAGGGCGTCGGTTGCTGGGTGATCGGGACCAACGACCTGATCAAGGAGATGCGCTGCCGGTCGGGCGCCGACCGCGGCCCGCTCCAGGCGGCGCTGTCGCTGGCGGTGCTGGCCGCCCGCGCCCATGGGCTCGCCATCCTCGACGGGGTCTACAACGACATCCCGGATCTGGCGGGCCTGGAGGCCGAGTGCCGGCAGGGCGCCGACCTGGGCTTCGACGGCAAGAGCCTGATCCACCCGACCCATCTGGACGTCGCCAACCGGGTCTTCGCGCCGGAGGCGCAGGCCGTGGCCTGGGCGCGCACGGTTGCCGCGGCCTTTGATTCGCCGGAGAATTCCCAGAAAGGAGTCCTCAAGGTGGAGGGGCGCATGGTCGAACGTCTCCATCTGGCCGAGGCGCGCCGCCTGATCGCGGTGGCCGAAGCCATCGACGGGCTCGGAGCCGGATAGCCAACCGATGCGGATCGCCGTCCTGCCGATGTTGATCCTGGCCGCCGCCGCGTCCGGCGCCGCAGCCCAACCGGCGTCGGCGCCCGCCGATCCGGCGCCGGCGTCGCCGCACGTCGCCCGGCCACGCGACCCGATCGCCAGCCTGCTCAATCCCAACGCCCCGGAATCCCGCGACGAGGACGAGCCGGACACCGCCGGCCAGGCGAAGAGCGCCGCCGAGCCC
>JAFEDM010000072.1 GCA_018241625.1 Pseudomonadota bacterium
AGCGGTGGTGCTCCAGGCCCGCGCCGCCCATGCGGTTGGAGAGCGAGAACAGGAAGTCGTAGTGGTTGTAGTGGTGAGCGCCGTAGAGCTTGTAGGCCTGCTGGACGAGCGCCTTGTGCTTGTCGATCTGCTCGGGCGTGGCCGCCAGCAGCTCGGGCCGGTCGGCGACGACGTCGAGCGAAACCCGCGCCGGGCCGCCCGGATCGAGGTCGACCTGCTTCCAGTACTTGCCGGCGATCATCGGGCTGTCGGCGAGGGTGGCGAAGTCCTCGACCTTGTAGTGGGTGACGCCGCCCTCGGTCCCGGTGGTCTCCAGCGCGGAGAAGTCCTTCCAGCCTTCGGGGAAGCGCACCGACGGCTCGACCTGGACCCGGCGGGCGAAGTGGCCGGCGGGGTAGAGGACGAGGTTGATCCATTCCAGGGAGAGCATCTCCTGGGTCACCACGATGCGGCCTTCCTCGCCGGAGACCGCGGTCAGCAGGTCGAAGTCGACGTCGATGCTGGTCGCGCCGGCCGGCACGTCGACGTGGAAGGCGAAGACGTCGACCGGATCGCGCATCCAGCGCAGGGTCTGGCCACCGGCCTTGAAGACGAAGCCGTCGGCCGCCTTCAGCGGCCCGTTCGGCGCGTGGTTGCCCGGCAGCCACTGCGGATAGAGCAGGGTCATCGGCCCGGCCTTGGAGACCGGGATGGTCTCGTGGACCCGGTAGATGTGGCGGTCGAGGTCGGTGGCGTCGACCTGCACCTTCAGCACGCCCGGATAGGGCGTGTCCTGCGGCGCCTCGGTCTTCGGCGGCATGGGGAAGGGCTGGGGCCCGTTCGGGACGTTCGCCTGGGCGAGGGCGGAACCGCTGGCGGCGGAGAAGGCGAGGGCGGCGGCGCAGGCGAACAGGGCTGGCTTCAACGGTGCGGACCTTGAACGAGGAAGGATTTCCCGTTGTAGGGCCGCTTTGCGGGAAACCTCAACCGCTCTGGTTTACCTGAAGGTCAGCTACCGCTCCGGGCGCATCGACCGCCGAGACCCGAACCCCAAGAGCAAAGGGCCGCGGATCGCTCCGCGGCCCTCGCATCTCACGTCAGAGGTCGACGCCTAGCACTTGAAGTATATGTCGAACTCCACCGGGTGCGGATGGAGTTGCAGGCGCATCACCTCTTCCATCTTCAGCTCGATGTAGCTGTCGATGAAGTCGTCGCTCATGACGCCGCCGGCCTTCAGGAAGGCGCGGTCCTTGTCGAGGTTCTCGAGCGCCTCGCGCAGCGAGCCGCAGACCTCGGGGATCTTCTTCTGTTCGCGCGGCGGCAGGTCGTAGAGGTTCTTGTCGGCCGGGCCGCCCGGATCGATCTGGTTCACGATGCCGTCGAGGCCGGCCATCAGCAGGGCGGTGAAGGTGAGGTAGGGGTTGCCCATCGGGTCCGGGAAACGGGCCTCGATGCGCTTGCCCTTCGGGCTGTCCACGTGCGGGATGCGGATGGAGGCCGAGCGGTTGCGGGCCGAGTAGGCCAGCTTCACCGGGGCTTCGTAGCCGGGCACCAGGCGCTTGTAGGAGTTGGTGGTCGAGTTGGCGAAGGCGTTGATCGCCTTGGCGTGCTTGATGATGCCGCCGATGTACCAGAGGCAGGTCTGCGACAGGCCCGCGTACTTGTCGCCCGCGAACAGCGGCTTGCCGCCCTTCCAGATCGACTGGTGCACGTGCATGCCCGAGCCGTTGTCGGCGAACATCGGCTTGGCCATGAAGGTCGCCGTCTTGCCGTAGGCATGGGCCACGTTGTGGATCACGTACTTATAGAGCTGCAGGCGGTCGGCCATGGTCAGCAGGTCGGAGAACTTCAGGCCGAGCTCGTGCTGGGCCGGCGCCACCTCGTGGTGGTGCTTTTCCGGCTGCATGCCAAGCTCGCCCATCACCGCCAGCATCTCGCCGCGCAGGTCCTGGCCCGAGTCGATCGGGTTCACCGGGAAATAGCCGCCCTTCGGGCCCGGGCGGTGGCCCATGTTGCCTTCCGGATATTCCTTCGAGGTGTTCACCGGCAGCTCGACGCTGTCGTAGGAATAGCCCGTGTTGTGCGGAGCCGTGGACCAGCGCACGTCGTCGAAGATGAAGAACTCGGCCTCGGGGCCGAAATAGACCACGTCGCCGATGCCCGAGGACTTCACGAAGTTCAGGGCCGACTTGGCGATCGAGCGCGGATCGCGCTCATAGGGCGTGCCGGTGTCGGGGTTCAGCACGTCGCAGAACAGCGCCATGGTCGTCTGCTGGTAGAACGGGTCGATGATCGCCGACTCCAGGTCGGGGCGCAGCTTCATGTCGCTTTCGTTGATGGCCTTCCAGCCGGCGATCGACGAGCCGTCGAACATGGTGCCGTCGGTCAGGAACTCGTCGTCGACCAGGTCGATGTCGAAGGTCACGTGCTGCATCTTCCCGCGCATGTCGGTGAAGCGCACGTCGACGTATTTGACGTCCTTTTCCTTGATCTGGGCCAGGATGTCCTTGGCGGTGGTGGCCATGTTCGTTGATCCCCTAAGTGACTTGAAGTTGATGTGGTCTAGACGGCATCGGCCCCGGTCTCGCCGGTGCGGATGCGCATGACGTCGAGGACTTCCGAGACGAAGATCTTGCCGTCGCCGATCCGGCCGGTGCGGGCCGCGGTGGCGATGGCTTCGAGGGCGCGGTCGAGCTGGTCGTCGCCGACCACCACCTCGATCTTGATCTTCGGCAGGAAGTCCACGACGTACTCGGCGCCGCGGTAGAGCTCGGTCTGCCCCTTCTGGCGCCCGTAGCCCTTGGCCTCGATCACCGTCATGCCCTGGACGCCGAGTTCCTGGAGGGCTTCCTTCACCTCGTCCAGCTTGAACGGCTTGATGATGGCTTCGATCTTTTTCATGGGTCCTCGGACGCGTCGCCCCCGAAAAACGCCCAGGGGCGCCCGCGCGGTCGAGGCGGATGAACATGGCTTGGCGGGCGCTCACAAGCGCGCTCGCGGGCCGGGTGGCGGCAGATGGGCGCCAAATTGGCCGGCGCCCAAAAACAAGGCGCCACGAGTGCAAAAAACGGTCAATGCCGAAATGCCTTCAAGAGGGCGGTTCGGGCGCCTAGGATCGCTTCGGTTTGGTGTTGGAGGGTGCGGGAAGCATGGACGGCAGGACCCCAGTTCTGATTGGAGCGGGCCAATTCACCTATCGCGGTGACCCGGCCAGTTCGCCGTCGCCGACCGCGTTGCTGAAGATTGCGGCGGAACGGGCGGCCGCGGACGCCGGGATCGGGGCCGCCGGCCTGGCCGCCCTCGACGCCGTGGCGGTGGCCGGTTTCACCATCGACGCCCCAGGCTCGACGCGCGGCGTCATCCCGCACGCGATCAACCCGCCGGCGACGCTCGCCAAGGCGCTGGGCGCGGCGCCGAAGTGGGCGGTCTATTCCCACATGGGCGGCAACACCTCCCAGCAGCTGGTCAACACCCTGTCGGAGCGGATCGCCAAGGGCGAGATCGAGCTGGGCCTGGCCGTGGGCGCGGAGTTCCTGGGCTCGGCCATGAAGCGGCTGACCAAGGGCCTGGGCTTCGCGGACTGGGAGGCCGCGGAAGGCGACGACCTGCCGCCGCCGGAACGGATCGGCGATCCGCGGCCGGGCGTCACGCCCTATGAGGCGCGTCACGCGATCAACCGGCCGATCAATGTCTATCCGCTGTTCGAGAACGCCCTGCGCGCCCGCGACGGCCGCTCGGTGGAGGATCACCAGAAGCGGCTGGGCAAGCTGTTCGCCCCGTTCACCGAGGTGGCGGCGAAGAACCCGGAGGCCTGGTTCCCGACCGCCCGCTCCGCCGAGGAGCTGATCACCGTCACGGACAAGAACCGGATGGTGGGCTTTCCCTATCCCAAGCTGCTGAACGCCATCATGGAGGTCGACCAGTCGGCGGGGGTGATCCTGGCCAGCGAGGCCAAGGCCCGCGAGCTGGGCGTGCCGGAAGACAAGTGGGTCTATCTGCACGGCTGCGCCGACGCCGCCGACCTGTGGAACCCCATCGACCGGCAGAACTACCACTCCAGCCCGGCCATGCGGCTGACCGGCCAGCGGGCGCTGGAGATGGCGGGGATCGGCCTCGACGCGATCTCATACATCGATCTCTATTCCTGCTTCCCGGTGGCGGTGGAGATCGGCGCCGAGGAACTGGGCCTGTCGCTGGACGATCCGCGCGGCTTCACGGTGACCGGCGGGCTGCCCTACGCCGGCGGGCCGGGGAACAACTACGCCATGCACTCGATCGCCACCATGGCCGGCAAGCTGCGCGCGGACCCCGCGGCCTATGGCCTGATCACCGCAAACGGCTGGTACCTGACCAAGCAGTCGACCGGCATCTATTCGCGCCGCCGGCCCGAGCGGCCGTTCGAGCGGCAGGATCCGAAGGTGCTGCAGGCACAGATCGACGCCCTGCCGCATCCAACCGTCATTGAGACGCCGCAAGGCGCCTCCAGGATCGAGACCTATACCGTCGTCCATCGCCGCGAGGGGCCGTTCATGGGGATCGTCGTGGGCCGCGATGAGGCCGACCGCCGGTTCTGCGCCGTCACGCCCAGCGACCCCGAAACTCTGGCTGGGCTGGAGCGGGGCGAGCAGGTGGGTCGGCCGGGAACCGTGGGGCCCGGTCCCGACGGCCAGACCAACCTGTTCGTTCCCCAGTAGGAGTCCCCGATGGCCCGCCTCTACCTGATCCGCCATGGCAAGCCGTCCTCGACCTGGGGCGGTGACGACGACGATCCGGGCCTGGACGACGCCGGCCAGGCCCAGGCGCTGGCGGCGCGTGACTGGCTATTGAAGCGGCCGGCGGGCGAGCGGATCAGCCGGGTGGTGAGCTCGCCCCTGCGCCGCTGCCGCGAGACCGCCCAGCCGACCGCCGACGCCCTGGGCGTGAAGATCGAGATCGACGAGCGGGTGGGCGAGATCCCGACGCCGCGGTCGATCCCGCTGGCCGAGCGCGGCGCCTGGCTGCGCGAGGCGTTCGGCGGGACCTGGGCGGGCATCAAGGGCGACCTCGACTACGATCAATGGCGCAGGGACATCTCGGCGTCCCTGCTGCCGCGCAGCGGGACGGCGGTCTTCTCGCACTATGTGGCGACCAATGCGGTGGTTTCGCTGCTTCTGGGCGATCCGCGCGTTCTGGCGTTCCGGCCTGACCACGCCTCGATCACGACGCTGGAGACGGACGGGGCAAAGTTGCGGCTGATCCAGAAGGGCCGCGAGGCCACGACCGGGGTTCTCTAAGCGGCTCCCGCGAGCCGAATTCACTTAAGGAAAAGGCGGTAAGCGTTTGAGTGTTCGACCGATCCTGACCGTGGCCGAGATGGGCCGGGCCGACGCCGCCGCGATCGCGGCCGGGACGGCCGGGACCGTGCTGATGGAGCGGGCCGGGCAGGCGGTGGCCGACGCGGTCTGCGCGCGCTTCCCGCGCCAGAATGCCATCGTGCTGTGCGGGCCCGGCAACAACGGCGGCGACGGCTACGTGGTCGCGCGCCTGCTGAAGGATCGCGGCTGGCCGGTGGAGGTGCGCAGCTTCGGCGAGCCGGCGACCCAGGACGCCCAGGCGATGAGCGCGCGCTGGGCCAGTGTTTCGGGAGCTGGGGCGACCAAGCCACTGAACGGGAGCCTGGAGCCCGGCGTCTGGGTCGACGCCCTGTTCGGCGCCGGCCTGTCGCGGGCGCTGGAGGGGCCGGCGGCCGCGGCGGCCCTGCGGATGGCCGAAACGCCCGAGAAGGTGGTGGCGGTGGACGTGCCCAGCGGCGTGCCCGGCGACACCGGCAAGCCGATCGGTCCGGCGGCCTGCGCGGCGCTGACCGTGACCTTCCACGCCAAGAAGCCGGCGCATCTGCTGGAGCCGGGCCGCAGCCGCTGTGGCGAGGTGATCGTGGCCGACATCGGGCTGGGCGCGACGGAGAGCCGGACGGTGGAGAACGGGCCGGAGCTGTGGCTGCCGCGCTTCCCCTGGCCGACCGCGGCTTCGCACAAGCACGCCCGCGGCCGGATGGTGGTGGTGAGCGGCGAGGCCTGGCAGACCGGCGCGGCGCGCCTGGCGGCGCGCGGCGGCCTGCGGATCGGCGCCGGCCTGGTCACCGTGCTGTCGCCGCCCGAGGCCCTGCCGATCAACGCCGCCCACCTGGAGGCGGTGATGCTGAAGGGGTTCGAGACCGACCAGGAGCTCGAAGCGGCCGCCAAGGACGCCGACGCCGTGGTGATCGGGCCCGCCGCCGGGGTGGGCGAGCCCACCCTGCTGAACGTGCTGGCCCTGGCGCGCACCGGCGCGGCCCTGGTGCTGGACGCTGACGCCATCACCGTCTTCCGCGAGGACCCGGAGGAGCTGTTTTCGCTGCTCGATCGCGACGACGTGCTGACGCCGCATCCCGGCGAATTCGAGCGCCTGTTCCCGGGCCTGCTGGCCGCGTCGCCCGAACGGATCGCCGCCGCGCGCAAGGCGGCGGAAAAGGCCGGCGCCGTGGTGCTGCTGAAAGGCTCCGACACGGTGATCGCCGCGCCGGACGGGCGCTGCGCCGTCAACGCCAACGGCTCGCCGTTCCTGGCCACCGCCGGCTCCGGCGACGTGCTGGCGGGGTTCATCGGAGGGCTGGTCGCCCAGGGGATGGAGAGCTTCGAGGCGGCCTGCGCCGGCGCCTGGATCCACGCCGAGGCCGCCGACCTGCACGGGCCCGGCCTGATCTC
>JAFEDM010000073.1 GCA_018241625.1 Pseudomonadota bacterium
ACTTCTGGTGGTCGACCATGGACGACAACCACGGGGTTCGCACCGGGACGGTCTATCGCACGACGCCGCAGATGCAGACCGAGCCGGTCTTGAGTGGCATCCATGTGCCGAACACCCTCTCCATGAGCCCGGACGGCAAGATCTTCTATGTGGCCGACTCCAAGCTGCAGACGATCTTCGCGCATCCGATGGACGACCTCTCCAAGGCCACCATGTTCGCCCACACCGCCGGCGCGCCCGCCAGCCCCGACGGCTCGGCGGTGGACGCCGACGGCTATCTCTGGAACGCCCAGTGGGGCGGCTGGCGGGTCGTGCGCTACGCGCCCGACGGCTCGATCGACCGGATCGTCCACTTGCCGGTCCAGAACCCCACAAGCTGCGCCTTCGGGGGCGAGGACATGACCACCCTGTTCATCACCAGCGCCTGGGACGAGCTGCCGCTGGGTGCGCGCCCGCAGCAGCCGTTGGCCGGTGGCCTCTTCGCGCTGGAGACCGGCGTCAAAGGCCTGGCGCTGCCGCTGTTCGCCGGCTGAGGGTGCGTGGGTGAGGGCGAGCTAGGGGAATCTCAACGGCTTTCAGCCAAGAGGGCGCATGGACCGCAAATCGCAAACCGCCGTTCTGGTCACGGGCGGCGCCGGCTACATCGGCGCCCACACCGCCAAGGCCCTTCATGAGCGGGGCTTCCTGCCGGTGGTCTTCGACAACCTGAGCTCCGGCTTCCGTGAGGCGGTGCGTTGGGGCCCCCTGGTCCACGGCGACCTGCGTGACCGCGCCGCGCTGGGCGAGGCGCTCAGCGCCTACGACATCAAGGCGGTGATCCATTTCGCCGGCCTGATCGAGGTGGGTCGCTCCACCGTCCAGCCCGACCTGTTCTGGGACATCAACGTCGCCGGCACCATCAGCCTGCTAGCCGCCATGCGCGAAAAGGGCGTCGATCGCCTGGTCTTCTCGTCCAGCGCCGCCGTCTATGGCCAGGGCCAGCGCAGCGTCCAGGAAGCGCTCGCCGAGGAGGCCGACAAGGCGCCCGACAGCCCCTATGGCGCCACCAAGCTGGCGGCCGAATGGCTGATCGCCGCCCAGTGCAAGGCCTACGGCCTGACCGCCGTGGCGTTGCGCTATTTCAACGCCTCGGGCGCCGACCCGTCCGGCCTGATCGGCGAGGCGCATGAGCCGGAAACCCACCTGCTGCCGCTGGCGATCGCCGCGGCGCTGGGCGACGGCAAGCCGCTGACCATCTTCGGCCAGGATTTCCAGACGCCCGACGGCACCTGCCTTCGCGACTACATCCACGTCAGCGACCTGGCCGCGGCGCATGTGGCGGCGCTGGACGTGGACCTGCCGGCCGGCGCCTTCGAGGCGATCAATGTCGGCACCGGCGAGGGGCGCTCCGTCTCCCAGGTGGTGGCGGCGGTCGGCAAGGCCGTCGGCTCGCCCGTGCCGCACAGCATCGGCGATCGCCGCGCCGGCGATCCGCCCAGCCTCGTCGCCGATCCGACCCGCGCCCGACAGGTTCTGGGCTGGACGCCCAGATGTTCGTCGCTGGAGCAGATCGTCGAGGACGCCCTGCGTTGGGAGCGCAATCCTCGCTATGGCGCGGGCCGGCGCGACCCCGCCAAACGGGCGAAGGCCGACGCGTCCGCCTGATCGCCCTGCGGCGATAAGCGTCAGCGTATGCGGAGGAAACCACCCTGCGGCGTCTTGCTTTCAGGCCCGCCGTAGCCAAGGTTCGGCGCGGACTTGGGGGTGCAGGATGAATCAACCGGAAACTGGGCGCGCGATGGCGCTGGCACAGAATCTGCTTGAGATCCTGGGGCCCTACGAGGAGGAACTGATGGCGATCGAAAGGAGCAATCCTGCGGCCGGCGCCTTGCGGCGCGCGGTGGGCATCGCCATTGCGGAGGCCTGCTACCTGATCACCGACCCGGGCGTGGCTCCCGCGGAGTGGGCGCCGCCCGCCGATGACTCGGCGCGGCGGACGCGCTAGTTCCTTTGCGTTCCGGAGAATCCATGGCCCGCAAGCCTGAAACGCTCGCCGATCCGATCGACATCGCCGTCGGCGCCCGGATTCGATTGCTGCGCAAGGTGCGCGGCATGTCCCAGCAGGCGCTGGCCGAGGCGGCCGGCGTCACCTTCCAGCAAATCCAGAAGTACGAACGCGGCGCCAACCGCGTCTCCGCCTCCATGCTCTCGCGCATCGCCGCGACCCTGCAGGCTCCGGTCTCGGAGATGTTCGGCGAGGTCAATCCCGCAGCCAGCGGCGCCATCGACGAGGTCGCCGCGCTTCTGGCCGAGCCCGGCGCGCTCGAGTTGCTCAAGGCCTATTCCCTGCTGCCGCGCGGCGCGCCGCGCGCGACCCTGGTGGAATTTGTCCGCAGTCTGAAAGCGGTCTAAGCCTCGCCCCGTCTCGGGGAGAAGAACCAGATGTCCAGGAAGTTGCTGCTGGCGGCCGTCGCTGGCCTGAGCCTTGTCGCGTGCGGCGTCGCGGCCGCCGCGCCCAGCGATCCGGCCGAGCGCAAGATGGTCGAGGCCGTCAAGGCTGACCATCAAAGAAACATCAATCTTCTCAAAGAGATGGTTCTGGTCAATTCGGGCTCGATGAACTTCACCGGCGTCGAGAAGGTGGGCCGGATGGTCCGCGCCGAGCTGGAGCCGCTCGGGTTCCAGGTCCGCTGGTCGCCGATGGCTGCGGCCAACCGCGCCGGCCATATCGTCGCCGTCCACAAGGGGAGCGGCCGCGGCGTGCGCATGCTGCTGATCGGCCACCTGGACACCGTCTTCGAACCCGACAGCCCGTTCCAGAACTGGACGATGAAGGGCGAGGACATCGTCGAAGGCCCGGGCGTCAACGACATGAAGGGCGGCGACGTGATCATGATCGCGGCCCTGCGCGCCATGCAGGCGGCGGGCGCGCTGAAGGACGCCGACATCACCATCGTCATGACCGGCGACGAAGAGAAGCGCGGCGCGCCGCTAGCCGTCGATCGCAAGGACCTGATCGACGCCGGCCACGCCAACGACGTGGCGCTGGAGTTCGAAGGCCTGGCCCGCGACCACGGCCAGGACATCGGCTCCATCGCCCGCCGCTCGTCCGGCGCCTGGACGGTGCGCGCCCATGCGCGGTCCGGGCACTCCTCGGGGGTCTGCACGCCGGCGGCCGGTTGCGGCGCGATCTATGAGCTGGCGCGCATCCTCGACGACTTCCGCCGCGAACTGTCCGAGCCGCACCTGACCTACAATGTGGGCCTGATCTCCGGCGGCTCGCAGGCGACGATCAACGCGACCGAGACCGGCGCCACGGCGGCCGGCAAGTCCAACGTCATCTCCGCCGAGGCCATCGCCGTCGGCGATATCCGCACGCTCTCCCCGGAGCAGGAGGCTCGGGTGCGGGCCAAGATGACCGCCATCGTGGCCCGGCATCTGCCGAAGACCGAAGCCGAAATCAGTTTTGCCGACACGGGCTATCCGGCGATGGCGCCGACCGACGCCAGCCGCAAGCTCCTGGCCAGGCTCAATGAAGTGAACGCCTCGCTCGGCCTGCCTCAGATGCCCGAGGGCGATCCCGACAAGCGCGGCGCGGGCGACATTGCGCTCGTGTCGTTCATGCCTGGCCTGCTGGGCCTCGGCATGGCGGGCGAAGGATCTCACGCGCCCGGCGAAACCGCAGATCTGAAAAGCCTGGACGTCCAGGCCGAACGCGCGGCGCTGCTCATGTCCCGGCTTGCGAAGGCGTCCAGGCCCTAGGTCAGGCCGACACGCCCAGCGCCGCGATGGCCCGGTCCTTCACGGCCTTGTAGTCCACCTTCCCGTTCGGGGCGCGGCCGATGCTCTCGACCAGCACCAGCTCGCGCGGCGCTTTGTAGCCGGCCAAGGTGAGGCGCACGTGGTCCGAAAGCTCGGTGAGCGACGGCGCCGCCGCGGTTTCCACCACCGCGCAGATCCGTTCGCCGAAACGGGCGTCGGGCAGGCCCACCACCACGGCGTCGCGGACGTCGACATGGGTCTTCAGCGCCTCCTCGACCTCCTCGGGGAAGACCTTCTCGCCGCCGGTGTTGATGCAGACCGAGCCGCGGCCCAACAGCTTCAGGGTCCCGTCGGTGTTCACCTCGGCCCAGTCACCGGGCACGCTCCAGCGCACGCCCTCCATGGTCCTGAAGGTCTTGGCCGTCTTTTCGGCGTCCTTGTAGTAGCCCTGCGGCAGGAAGCCGGTCACCGCCACCAGGCCGCGCTCGCCGGAGCCCGGCGCCACGCGCTGGCCGTCCTCGGTGAACACCGCGCAGTTGGGGCCGATCACGAAGGCCGCGGTCTGCGCCTCAGCCCCGGGCGCAGAGGCGGAGACGCCCAGACCCACCGCCTCCGACGAGCCGAAGCTGTCGAAGATCATGGCGTTCTTGGCGTGGCTGAGCAGGCCGCGCTTGTTCTCCTGGCTCCACATCGAACCGGACGAGCTCATCGACTTCACCGTCGACAGGTCCCAACGGCCGGGGTTGGCCTCCAGGGCCTCCAGCATCGGTGTGGAAAAGGCCAGACCGACCAGCACCACCGCGGTGGCGCCGATCCGGTCCACCTCGTCCCACAGCTCCATGGCGTTGAACTTGCGCGACGGCAGGTAGGCCGCTGTGCCGCCCTGGTTGAAGGCGATCAGGTTCGAGAACTGGCCGGTGCCGTGCATCAGCGGGCAGGCGATCAGCGAGACCGGCCGCAGGTGCTCCGGCGTCTGGATGCGCGCCACCAGCTCATCGACCGACTCCGCCGGGGGGATTCCCAGCAGCGCGTTGCCGCCGGCGCCGATCACGTTGAACAGGTCGTCCTGGCGCCACATCACGCCCTTCGGCATGCCGGTGGTCCCGCCGGTGTAGAGCAGCAGGAGGTCGTCGGTTGACCTGCCCCAGGGCGCGCGGACCGGCCGCTCCGCCGGGGCCTTGGCGACCACAGCCTCATAGTCGTCCGCCCAGGCTGGAACCGGGTGGCCGGGTTCGGCCACCGCCACCCAGGCCTTCACGCCTGGCAGACGGCCGCGGATCGCCTCCAGCGTCTCTGTGAAGCTGGAATGGAACACCACCGCCTCGGCGTCGGCGTTGTCGAACAGGTAGAACAGCTCCTCCGGCCCGTAGCGGTAGTTGGTGTTCACCGGCGCGAAGCCGCCCTTGAAGGCCGCGAAATAGCTTTCGACATATTCCGGACCGTTGAACAGGAAGGCCGCTACCTTGCCCTGGCGGCTCATGCCCTGGGCGATGAAGTGGGCGGCCAGGGCGTCCGCGCGCGCGTCGAACTCGCCCCAGCTGATCGTCCGGTCGCCCTGGATGAAGGCCGGATGGTCCGGCTGGACGGCGGCGATCGCCTCCCACACGTCCGCGAAGGTCCAGGTCGTCACCGCATCCTCCCAACGTTCTCTTGTTGGGTCGAAATTGGCGACCCGCGCCGCCGCGAAGTCAACGGTGTCGTCGGGTCAGATGGGCAGGGCGGTCGTGCATTTGATCTGCTCCATGGCGAAGGAGGACGAGACGTCCTGCAGCGGCGCCGCGGCGATCAGGCGTTTGTAGAAGGCGTCATAGGCGGCGATGTCTCGCACCACGACCTTGAGCAGATAGTCGGTCTCGCCGCTCATGCGGTAGAACTCCACCACCTCCGGCAGGCCGGCGGCGCCCTTGGCGAAAGCGTTCAGCCAGTCCTCGTCGTGGCGGCTCGTGCGGATCGAGACGAAGACCACCAGGCCCAGGTCCAGCTGCTCGCGGTCCAGGATCGCCACCCGTTTCTCGATCACGCCTGCGTCGGTCAGCCGCTTCACCCGCTTCCAGCACGGCGTCTGGGACAGGCCCGCCCGCTCGGCCAGCTCGGCGATCGGCACAGTGGCGTCGGCCTGCAGTTCCCGCAGGATGCGCCGGTCGATGGCGTCGAGAACGATCTTCACTTCCACGGCCCTCCCAGGAGAATCCTGATCTACGATCTCGCGACTTTGCGCGCCAGTCGATCTCCGCCTCGCGCTGGCCGCCACGCCGCCTGGAAATCACGATCATATGCGTTCGGAGGGCCGGCCCCGGCCGCCCGGCCGGGACGAACACACGGCAAAGCTGTTCAAAAGCGCCTAAATCGGCATTTTACACGTGAGAGGCGAGCGTCCTGCGTTTCTCTAGGTGACGTGGGGCGCTTTGCGCTCCAACATACCTGCAAGCGACTCAGTTCACGCACATTCGACGTGTGGCCTCAGGCGCCCAAATATCTAGCTGGGGGAGCCCACAAATGGCTGACGCCAAGAAGACCAACGCCCTGCAAAAGCCCCTGACGCCGTCGGCCGAACTCGCCGCCGTTGTCGGCTCGGGCCAACTGTCCCGGGGTGAAGTGGTTTCCAAGATCTGGGACTACATCAAGAAGAACAACCTGCAGGACCCGAAGAACAAGCGCGACATCCTGGCCGACGCCAAGCTGAAGCCGATCTTCGGCGGCAAGGACAAGGTGTCGATGTTCGAGATGAACAAGCACCTGGCCGGCCACCTGAAGTAGGGTTGTCCACAGCGGGGACTTGGGGCCTCGCTGTAAAACCAAAGGTTGCAGAAGCCCCGTTGGCCAAGCCGGCGGGGCTTCTTGCTGCGCAGACCGTGGTTAAGCCGTATGGTTGCATTCCGGCGCCTCGGAATTCGTCCTGCCTGTGCGCTATCCCTTAACTGTGACCTGCAATCCTGACGCGACGAAAACCGCTGTCCGGAGACGCCACGGTGGCAGAGAACGCCGCCACGCTCGCCCGCCCAAAGGGCCCCGCCGGCGCCCGGCCCGATTCCCAAGGCCAGGCGCTGGACGCCCTGGCGCAGGCGCAGCTTTCCGGCGCGACGCGGTTGATCTCTACCGAGGCGGCGGTCTCCGTCGAGCGGTTCAGCGATCCGGCGCTTCTGGCGTCCGGCAAGGTGAACATCATCTCGCTCGAGGCGGTGCAGCATAAGTTCGGCGACCGCTGGCCCAGCCATCGTGAGCAGGTGTTCGATTTCGCCGAGCGGGTGCTGGCCCGCGCCCTGGGCGACCGCGGCGTGGCGATGCGCGTCTCGGACATGGACTTCTTCATCGTCCACCCGAACCTGTCGCGCCTGGCCTGCCAGGTGGCCTGCCTGCGCTATCTGCGCGAGATTCTCAGCCACTTCGTGGGCGACGACCGAGAGGCCCCGGGCGGCATCCGCCAGGTGACCGCGATCAATAAGAACCGGCTGCAGACCGCCGAGGTCGACGCGCTGCAGGCGGAAAGCTCGCTGCGCAAGGGCGCGGACGATGAGGAAGTCTCCCGCCTGGCCGGCTTCGCGGAGGACAGCGACATCACCGGGCGGCTGGTCAACTGCTGGAGCCCGTTCGTAGCCGTGGACGGCCGGCGCCTGCGCGTCTCCGCCACCCTCGAGCCGGTCTACGAGCTGAAGGGCTTCACCCGCATCGGCTTCCGGATGATCCGTCGCGTGATCGTCATCGCCACGGCCGAGGAGCTCGCGCCGCATCAGGTGAGCGCGCTTTCGGCCGGCGACATCCTGCGCGCGGACCTGGCCACCATCACCCGCGGCATCGACCGGCTGCAATCCGAGGCGGGCGACGAAAAGCAGCTCAGCCTGATCGTGCCGGTCTCCTTCTCCAGCCTGTCCAGCCAGCGGGGCCGCGCCGAACTGATCGAGCCCTTGAAACAGGCCGGCGGGCTCGTACGGCTGGGCGTCGTGACCGAGATCCTCGATCTGGAGGGCGTGCCGCCCGGCGCGCTGACCTCGGCGGCCACCCTGGTCAAGCCGTTCTCGCTGCTGGTCGTGGGCCGGCTTGCCGGCTCATCGGCGGCCATGATGCAGCGGCTGCGCGGCGCGGGCCTGCAGGCGCTGTCCTTCGAGTGCCCGCAGGGCCTTGGCGACGCCGAGTTCCTGGGTTGGGCGACGAGCACGGTCACCGCGGCCAAGAAGGTCGCCAAGTCGGTGCTGGTCTACAGCGTGGGTTCGCCCCAGCGCGCCGCGACCCTCGCCTCG
>JAFEDM010000074.1 GCA_018241625.1 Pseudomonadota bacterium
AAGACCTGACTCGACTTCGAGGCCCTGAAGAAACAGGCCCAGACCCGTGAATTCCACCCGGTCACCCTGAAGGGTGTCACGATCTCCACCGCCTTCAAGGTCGACGCCAAGCACGTGGTCTCGCACAACGTCGTGGGCGAGCTGCCGGGGACGAAACATCCCGCGGAGCGGGTCATCTACACCGCCCACTGGGACCACCTGGGCGTGGGCCTGCCGGACGCCAAGGGCGACCGCATCTACAACGGCGCGGTGGACAACGCCTCCGGCGTCTCGGGCCTGATCGAGCTCGCCCGCGCCTTCGCCCACAGCCCGCGCCCCCAGCGCACCGTCCAGTTCATGGCGGTGACGGCGGAAGAAAAAGGCCTGCTGGGCAGCGAGTACTATGCGACGAACCCGCTCTATCCGCTGGCCACCACGGTCGCCAACATCAACACCGACGGCGGCGCGGTGAACGGCCCGGCCAAGGATATCAGCGTCTCCGGCGACGGCGGCCTCACCCTGCAGGACGACCTGATCAAGGTGGGCAAGCAGCACGGCCGCTATTTCACCCCCGACGCGCGGCCGGAGGCGGGCGGCTTCTTCCGCTCCGACCACTTCTCCTTCGCCAAGCAGGGCGTGCCGGCGATCAGCTTCCACTCCGGCATGGACCTGGTGAACGGCGGCGTGGCCGCCGGGCGCGCCAAGGCCGAGGCCTACACCCGCGACCGCTACCACCAGCCCGCCGATGAGTTCGATCCCAACTGGGACCTCTCCGGCATGGCCCAGGACCTGTCGATCCTCTACGACCTGGGCGAGGATCTGGCGAACAGCCGCGAATGGCCGACCTGGAAACAGGGCTCTGAGTTCAAGGCGGCGCGGGACAAGACGGCTGCGGCGCGGAAGTAGGGCTAATGGCCGACGCAACCGACAAGGATGCTGAATACTACGGGTACTTCATGACCGGGCTGATGGGGCTGATGGATGACGCTCAGCTCGCGAGCTACGACGCTGAAGGCATTCGCCATCTTCGTGCGGCGCGGCAATTGTTCTCAGCCGAGTTCCAGCGTCGTCATCCCGACGCCTGGCGACTTCCGGACTCTGAGGGTGATGGAACATCTTGAGAACAATACCCCGTGCGGCTAGGGTGCCGCCTCCGCGCGGGAGGACCTCATGGCCGCATCAGGCAAGCTTCGTTTCGGGATCGGCGGCTGGACCTTCGAGCCCTGGCGCGGGGTGTTCTATCCGGAGGGCCTGCGCCAGGCGGACGAGCTGAACTATGCCGCCTCCAAGCTCACCGCCATCGAGATCAACGGCACCTACTATTCCAGCTTCAAGCCGGACAGCTGGGCCAAGTGGCGCGCCGCCACGCCCGACGGCTTCAAGTTCTCGGTCAAGGCCTCGCGCTTCTGCACCAACCGCAAGGTGCTGGCGGACGGGGCGGAGAGTATCGGCAAGTTCCTGAACCAGGGCCTCTCCGAACTCGGCGACCGGCTGGGCCCGATCCTATGGCAGTTCGCCAACACCAAGAAGTTCGACGCCGCCGACTTCGAGGGCTTCCTCAAGCTCTTGCCGGACAAGCAGGACGGCCTGCCGCTCACGCACGTGCTGGAGGTCCGCCACGCGACTTTCATCGACCCGGCCTTCGTGGCGCTGGCCCGCAAGTACGGAGCGACCATCTGCCTGGCCGACCACTTCACCTATCCGATGATCGCCGACGTCTCGGGCGAGGTGGTCTACGCCCGCCTGCAGACCGGCTCCGACGACCAGCCCACCGCCTATGAGCCCAAGGCCCTGGACGCCTGGGTGGAGCGCCTGCGCACCTATGCCGCCGGCGGCGCGCCCGGCGACCTGCAGATGGCCGCGCCGAACAACCCCGCGCCGGTCAAGCCGCGCGACGTCTACGCCTTCGTCATCCACGAGGGGAAGGTCCGCGCGCCCGCCGCCGCCATGGCGATGATCGAGAAGGCGAAAGGCTAGATCGACCACCAAGACACCAAGAGCGCCAAGAGGGTCTTCGTGTTTCCAAACACCTGCCGCCCTCTTGGTGACCTTGGCGTCTTGGTGGTTCACCAAAGGCTCAGGCCCAAAACGCAAACGGCGCCCCTCCGCTGGGAGGGACGCCGCCGCGTGGTCGTCCACGGGTCGTACGCGTGACCCTTGGGCGAAGCTCAGGCAGGCGGCCTTCGTCCCCCCGGCCAACCTGCGGCTCATAGCGCCAATCCGGGACACTTTCCCCGATCCAACGCACGCTGGACGGACCTGTCTGCAAGCTGCGGACCGGTCGGCCCCGCCAAGCCCGCGGCGCCTTGACCGCCCTCAATGGCGCGCTTCAGCGGCCGGCTTGACCACCGTAGCGTCAGGGCGCTTGGCTGGCGGCCAACGACAAACGGAGGATGCGCCATGGCCGAACTTTCCCTCGACGACCTGATGTTCAAGCCCGGCCTGATGAAGGGCCAGCGCATCCTGATCACCGGCGGCGGCACGGGGCTGGGCAAGGTGATGGCCGAGGGCGCCATGATGCTGGGCGCCGACGTCTACATCTGCGGCCGGCGCGGCGGCGTGGTCGAGGCGGCCGCGAAGGAGCTGATG
This sequence comes from Pseudomonadota bacterium, assembly GCA_018241625.1. Lineage (GTDB taxonomy): Bacteria > Pseudomonadota > Alphaproteobacteria > Caulobacterales > Caulobacteraceae > Phenylobacterium. The sequence goes on from JAFEDM010000074.1 coordinate 2,569, forward strand.
GACGCCCATCCGGCCAGCACCGGCGCCGGCAAGGTCACCGGCATCGCCTGCGACATCCGCGTGCCGGAAGCGATCGCCGACATGGTCGACACCGTCTGGGCCGACGGCGGGGCGCTGACCGGCCTGGTCAACAACGCCGCCGGCAACTTCATCAGCCGCACCGAGGACCTGTCGGCCCGCGGCTTCGACGCCATCGCCAACATCGTCTTCCGCGGCTCGTTCTTCGTGACCCAGGAATGCGGCAAGCGCTGGCTGGCCGAGGGCAAGCACGCCTCGGTGGTCTCGATCCTCACCACCTGGGTCTGGCACGGCGGACCGTTCACCGTGCCCTCGGCCATGTCCAAGGCGGGCCTGAACGTCATGACCCAGTCGCTGGCGGTGGAGTGGGGCAACCGCGGCATCCGCTTCAACGCCATCGCGCCCGGCCCCTTCCCCACCGAAGGCGCCTGGGCGCGGCTGAACCCCGGCGCGGGGACGGAGAGCGAGAAGACCGACCCGACCATCCCGCTGAACCGCAACGGCGAGATGCGCGAACTGGCGAACCTGGCGGTCTACTTGCTTGATCCCGGCTCGGCTTATGTGAATGGCCAGACCATCGCCATCGACGGCGGCGGCCACCTGCGCGGCGGCGGCGGCTTCAACCGCCTCAGCGAGTGGGGCGACGCGGAATGGGCGGCGGCCCGCGCCTCCATCCAGGCGTCCAACGAGAAGGACCGCGCGAAGCGGACGGTATGATCTTCCTTTCCCGCGGAACGCGGGAGAGGGGGACCGCGCGCCGAGCGTAGCGAAGAGCGAGTGGTGGAGAGGGAGAGCCTCACCCACCCAGTTTGCCGCTTGCCCTTTCCACCATCCGCTCTTCCCCGGCGTTGCCGGGTCGGCGGACGGTCCCCCCCTTCCCACAAGTGGGAAAGGAACGGACGTTTGATTTCCCTGCCGGGAACCTTACAGTGACGGGCGTCACTTTTTGAGTCTCCCGTCGAAAGTCCAGCTTCAGTGTCCGAAGTCGCCTACCTCAACCCCGGCAAGCGCGAACAGACCAAGGTCGCGAACCGCCAGGCGATCCTGGACGCCGCGCGCGAGGTGTTCGGAGAGCTGGGCTACGACACCGCCACCGTGCGCGACATCATCCGCCGCACGGGCCTCGCGGCCGGCACCTTCTACAACTACTACCGCTCCAAGGAGGAGGTGTTCGCCGCCCTGGCCGACGACGGCGCGCGGCGCTTCGCCCCGATCCTGAAGGGCCTGCGCGGCAAGGGCTATTCCTTCGAGGACTTCGTCCACTCGGCGATCAGCGCCTACTTCGGCTTCATCGCCGAGGAGCAGCGCACCTGGATCGAGCGCCGGCCGGCGGGCGAGCCGCATCCGCACGTGCATGGCGAGACCCCGGAAATGGCCGCCGTCTTCGCCGAGATCCGCGATGCGCTGGCAGAGGACATCGCCGAGCGGCGCAAGGGCGCGCCCTTCGCCGACCCCGACTATATGGCGGCCGCCTGCATCGCCATTGCGCGCGACGTGGGCGAGAAGATGCTGGAGCGTCGGCCCGTCGACACCAAGGGCGCCGCGGACTTCGCCGTGGCCATGATCCTGGGCGGGCTGAAGGGCCTGCCCAAAACTGTGGACTCTGGGGCGCAGGACTAGCCATGGCCGATCCCGCCGCCCAGCGCCCAAGCACTCAGCGTCTTCTGGTCCGCAAACTGTTGAGCTTGCCGACGCCGATGCTGCGGCTGATGGCGGGCGGCGGCGTGGTCTACCAGGGCGGCCGGACCCTGGACCCGCGCCTGCAGTACCTGGCCGCCCAGTCGCGTGGCGCGCCGCCGATGACCACCCTGTCGCCGGAGGAGGCGCGCCGCGCCAACGACATGGCCTTGGCGGTGATGACCGGCGACCCGGAGCCCGGCGTCACCTGGCAGCCGGTCACCCTGCCCGGCCCCGGCGGCATGATCCCGGCCCGCGCCTACCGCCCGCAGCTGCAGAACCCCGAGACGCCGCTGATGGTCTTCGCCCACTTCGGCGGCGGGGTGATCGGGGGGCTGGAGACCTGCCACGCCTTCTGCACCATCCTGGCGGCGGCGACCCACGGGCCGGTGCTGAGCGTCGACTATCGCCTGGCGCCGGAGCACCGCTTCCCGGCGGGGCTGGAGGACGTGCTGGCCGCCTACCGCTGGGGCCGCGAGCACGCGGCCGACTTCGGCGCGCCCATGGCCCAGGCGGCGATCGGCGGCGATTCCATGGGCGGCAACTTCGCCGCCATCGTCTGCCAGGAGCTGAAGGCGGCCGGCGAGCCGCAACCCGCCCTGCAACTGCTGATCTACCCCTGCGTGGACGTGGCCTGCGAGAGCGCGTCCATGACCACCTACGCCGACGCCTTCCCGCTGACGCGGGCGCTGATGGACTGGTTTATGGGCCACTACATGGGCCCCGGCGACAGCCCCGCCGACCCGCGCCTGTCGCCGCTGCGCGCCAAGGACGTCGCGGGCCTGGCGCCCGCCGTGGTGGTCACCGCCGGCTTTGACCCCCTGCTCGACCAGGGCGAGGCCTACGCCCGGCGGCTGAAGGAGGCCGGCGTGCCCACCGTCTACCGCTGCTACGACGGCCTGGCGCACGGCTTCACCGCCTTCACCGGCGCCGTGCCCGCCGCCGACATCGCCTGCCGCGAGGTCGCGGGCCTGGTGCGCGAAGGCTTCGAAGGCCGGATTTCCTGATGCGGGCCCCCGAATGAGGGCTCTGGTGGTCGAGCGTCTGGCGCCCGACTACGCCGGCTGCGTGGTGAAGGAGATCCCGACGCCCGCGCCCGGTCCCGGCGAGGTGCTGATCGAAGTCCGCGCCGCGGCCGTGAACTTTCCCGACCTGATGCAGACCCGCGGCGAGCACCAGCACAAGCCGCCGGTCCCCTTCGTCCCCGGCATGGAGCTGGCGGGCGTGGTCGCGGCCCTGGGCGAGGGCGTCACCGGCTTTGCGGTCGGCGACCCGGTCTGCGGCGGCGGCCGGGGCGGCATGGCGCAGTTCGCCGTCCTGCCGGCGGCCGGGCTGCGCCGGAAGCCCGACACCCTTAGCTTCAGCCAGGCGGCCGGCTACCCGGTGGCCTACCTCACCGCCTATGTCGCCTTCGAACGCTGCGCGCGGCTGCAGCCCGGCGAATGGGTGCTGGTCCACGGCGCGGCCGGCGGCGTGGGCCTGGCCGCCGTCGACCTGGCCCGGATCATGGGGGCCAAGGTGATCGCGGCCTCCGCCTCCGACCGCAAGCTGGCGGTGATCCAGAAGGAATATGCGCCGGACGCCGTCGTGAACGTCTCGAACGGCTTCCGCGAGCGGGTGAAGGAGATCACCGGCGGCAAGGGCGCCGACGTCATCTACGACCCCGTGGGCGGCGACGTCTTCGACGAGAGCACCCGCTGCATCGCCTTCGGCGGCCGCATCCTCTCCATCGGCTTCACCTCCGGCCGCCTGCCGACGCTGCCGGTGAACATCGCCCTCATCAAGGGCTTCAGCGTGATCGGCGTGCGCGCCGGCGAATACGGCCGCCAGTTCCCCGACAAGGGCCGCGAGAACCACGAGGCGATCTGGAAGCTGGCCGAGGAGGGCAAGGTGCGTCCGCGGGTGGACGCCGAATACCCGCTGACCGACTGGCGCAAGGCCTTCGATTCGCTTGCCGACCGCCAGGTGATCGGCAAGACCATCGTGCGGCCAGACCTTTAGGACAGAGACCTCATGACCATCAGCAGCGAAGACGAGCTCGAGCGCCTGAAGGTCGCTGGGCGCGTGGTGGCGCGCACCCTCACCGCCATGGGCCAGGCGCTGGAGCCGGGCGTCACCACGCGCGAGCTGGACCAGCTCGGCCGTGAGCTGCTCGAGCGCGACGGCGCCCGCTCGGCGCCGGAGATCACCTATGGCTTCCCGGGCGCCACCTGCATTTCGGTGGGGCCCGACGTGGCGCACGGAATCCCCGGAGACCGTCGCATCGAGGCGGGTGACCTGATCAACATCGACGTCTCGGCCGAGGTCGGCGGGGTGTTCGCCGATACCGGCGCCTCCTTCGCCGTGCCGCCCGTGAAGCCCAGGATCGAACGGCTGTGCCGCGACGGCCGCCGCGCCATGTGGAGCGGGATCCGGGCGGTGCGCGCCGGCGGCCGGCTGAACGCCGTGGGCCACGCGGTGGAGGCCTTCGCCGACCGCAACGGCTACACCCTGATCCGCAACCTCGCGAGCCACGGCGTCGGCGGGGCCCTGCACGAGGAGCCCAAGGAGATCGCCACCTGGGCCGATCCGTCCGACCGGCGGGTGATCCACGAGGGCCTAGTCTTCACCATCGAGCCCTTCCTGTCCCTGGGCGCCGACTGGGTC
>JAFEDM010000075.1 GCA_018241625.1 Pseudomonadota bacterium
CAAGGCCGCAACGGCGTCGGAACTCTCCGCCGCCAGGAGGGCCTGAGGCCATGGAACTTCTGACGTCCGCCCACTTCTGGGTCGGCGCGGCCTTTGTGGTCTTCATCGGCATCCTGGTGCTGGCCGGCGTGCACAAGTTCGCTTGGAAGGCGCTGGGCGACGCGGGCGAAAAGGTCCGCGCTCAGCTCGACGAGGCCACGCGCTTGCGCGAGGAGGCCCAGGCGCTGCTGAACCGCATCCAGGCCGACCGCGAGAACGCTGACAAGCTGGCCAAGGAGATCCTGGCCAACGCCGAGGAGCAGGCCAAGCGCATGCACGCCGAAGCCCAGGAGAAGCTCGCCGAGCAGATCCAGCGCCGCGGCGAACTGGCCGAGCGCCGCATCGCCACCGCCGAAGCCCAGGCCACGGCCGAGGTGAAGGCTGCGGCCGGCGAGCTCGCCGCCCAGATGGCCGAGCAGGTTCTGGCTTCGCGTCTCGCCGGCGCCAAGTCCGACCCGCTGATCGACAAGGCGATCGGCCAGTTGGCCGGCAAGCTGCAGTAACAGCTCACCTCCGCCCACCCGGCGAAAGCCGGGACCCATGCGAAGGTCCCGATGCAACAACGCCCCGGATGCTCAGGCTCCGGGGCGTTTTCGTTGAGTCAGCCTGAGTCCCGGCTTTGGCTGCTACGCGCCGCCGCTTCGCGGTCGCCGGTAGACGTTTAGGCCGTCGCCAACTTCTGCTTGAAGCGCCGGCTCATCGCGCGGCGGGTGCGGCCGGCGAAACGAAGGCGGCGCGGCAGCACCAGGCGCTCCAGGCGCAGGTACTGCTGCCAGAAGACCGGGATGATCTCGGGGTCGCGGCGCATCAGCCGGCGGATCGGGAACACCATCTTCGGGTGCGCCTGCTGCATGCGCAGGAACTGGCGCTTCGCCTTGAAGGAATTCCGCAGCACGATCATCAGGCCGACGACCAGCAGTGGCAGGCCGATATGGCCCGGCAGCGGCGCCAGGATCAGGCCTGCGATCATGATCAGGCCGCCCAGCCCAAGCAGCAGCCAGCGAGCCACGCGCGCGAGAAGATCGCGGGCGAACTCGTCGGAGGCGCGGTAGACGCGCAAAGAGGGCATGGCGAAAGTCACGAAGCTAACCTGAAGGCGCGCGCACGACTCAAGGGGAGGCCGAACCGCCGCTGCGCATACCTGATATGCGAACGCACCTTGGACTCGTAAAGGCGCCGGCCGGGTTAAATTTCGGCCAGAATATGGATTTGGCCGCCGATGGCGCCGGCGCCACAGTGCGACGCACGCCAGACACAAGAAACTCGCGCCAGACGCGAAGAACCCTTCCGCGAACGGAAGGAGCCCTTACTCCGCGGCGAGCGGCGCGTCGGCTTCCGGACGCCAGGCGAGCTTGGGCTTGCGCGCCGCCTGGGTCTCGTCGAGCCGCCGCAGCGGCGCGAGGTAGGGCGCGCCGGCGAAGCGGTCGATGTCGTTGCCGGTCTTGGCCGCGCGTGCGAGCGCCAGCAGGGTGTCGCAGAACCGGTCGAGCTCGCGCTTCGATTCCGTCTCCGTGGGCTCGATCAGCATCGCCCCATGCACCACCAGCGGGAAGTACATGGTCATCGGGTGGAAGCCCTCGTCGATCATCGCCTTGGCGAAGTCGAGGGTGGTGACGCCCGTGCCCTCCAGCCAGGCGTCGTCGAACAGGGCCTCGTGCATGCACGGGCCTTCGGGGAAGGCTGGCGTCATCTCGGCCGACAGGCGGGCCTTGATGTAGTTGGCGTTCAGGACCGCGTCCTCGGCGACCTGGCGCAGGCCGTCGGCGCCGTGGCTGCGCATGTAGGCGTAGGCGCGCACGTACATGCCCATCTGGCCGTGGAAGGCGCACATGCGGCCGAAGGCCTGGGCGGCGTCGCCCGTGGCTTCCTCGATCAGGTCGAAGCCGTCCGAACCGTGGACGATCCACGGGGCCGGGGCGAAGGGCGCGAGGGCCTTGGACAGCACCACCGGGCCCGCGCCGGGACCGCCGCCGCCGTGCGGGGTGGAGAAGGTCTTGTGCAGGTTGATGTGCATGGCGTCGACGCCGAGGTCGCCGGGCGCGACGCGGCCGACGATGGCGTTGAAGTTGGCCCCGTCGCAATAGAAGTACGCCCCGTGCGCGTGCGATATGCGCGCGATCTCGATCACGTCGCGCTCGAACAGGCCGCAGGTGTTGGGGTTGGTCACCATGATGGCGGCGACGTCGGGGCCGAGCTTGGCTTCGAGGTCGGCGAGGTCGACGCGGCCGTCGGGGGTCTGGGCGATTTCGGTCACCGAGTAGCCGACGAAGGCGGCCGTGGCCGGATTGGTGCCGTGGGCCGAGGTCGGCACCAGGACGGTGCGGCGGTGGCCCTGGCCGGCGGCCTCGTGGGCGGCGCGGATGCAGAGCAGGCCGCAGAGCTCGCCGTTGGCGCCGGCCTTGGGCGTCATGGCGACGGCCGGCATGGCGGTCAGCGTCTTCAGCCAGTGGGCGAGGCGGTCGATCATGTCGAGCGCGCCCTGGGTGGTGGAGACCGGCTGCAGCGGGTGCAGGTCGGCGAAGCCCGGCAGGCGGGCCATCTTCTCGTTGAGCCGCGGGTTGTGCTTCATGGTGCACGAGCCCAGCGGATAGATGGCCAGGTCGATGGCGTGGTTCTTTTGGCTGAGGCGCACGTAGTGGCGCATGGTCTCCGGCTCCGACAGGCCGGGCAGGCCGATCGGCGCGGTGCGCACCAGGTCGCCGAGGTCGGAGGCGTCATGATCGGCCGGGTCGAGGTCGACGCCGGTCTTGTCCCAGCCGCCGAGTTCGAAGATCAGCGGCTCGTCCTGCAAGAGGCCGCGTCCGCCGGAGAGCGAGGTGTGGCCTTCGGAAGCGGCGGCGTTCGGTTGCGTGGGCCGGCCCACGTTCGACATGGCCATTATGCAAGCCTCCGCTTCAGGGCCGCAGACAGGGCGGCGATATCCTCGGATGTGGTCGTCTCGGTCGCGGCCAGCAGCAGGACGTCGTCCAGGCCGGCGTGCGGATCGAGGCGCGAATAGGGGACGCCGGCGACGATGCCGTCGGCCAGCAGGTCCTCGACGACCTTCGCGGCGTTTGGAACGCGCACCGCGATCTCGTTGAAGAAGCGCGGCGTCAGCACCTCCACGGTCCCCTTGAGCGCGCCGGCCAGTTCACGCGCGCGGCTGTGGTTGAGGGCCGCGAGCTGGCGCAGCCCCGCCTCGCCCAGCAGCGACAGGTGGATGGTGAAGGCGAGCGCGCAGAGGCCCGAGTTGGTGCAGATGTTGGAGGTCGCCTTCTCGCGGCGGATGTGCTGCTCGCGGGTCGACAGCGTCAGCACGTAGCCGCGCCGGCCGTCGGCGTCGAGCGTCTCGCCGCAGAGGCGGCCCGGCATCTGGCGCACCAGCTTTTCGCGGGCGGCGAACAGGCCGACGTAGGGGCCGCCGAAGTTCAGCGCATTGCCGATCGACTGGCCCTCGGCCACCGCGACGTCGGCGCCCATCTCGCCGGGCGACTTCAGCAGGCCATAGGAGACGGCCTCGGTCGTGACGACGATCAGCAGGGCGCCGGCGGCATGGGCGGCCTCGGCGATCCTCGAGACATCGGTGACCACGCCGAAGACGTTCGGCGTCTGCACGACGACGCAGGCGGTGTCCGCGTCGATGGCGTCGATCACCGCGGCCTCGGCGTCGATGGCGGCCGGCAGGCGGTGGATGTGCATGCCCTCGGCGTGGGCGATGGTCTGGGTGACCGCGGCGTAGTGCGGGTGGACCCCGCCGCTGAGCACCGCCTTTTCGCGGCGGGTGACGCGTTGCGCCATCATGACAGCCTCTGCACAGGCGGTGGAGCCGTCGTACATCGAGGCGTTGGCCACATCGAGGCCGGTGAGCGCGGCGACCTGGGTCTGGAACTCGAACAGCACCTGCAGCGTGCCCTGGGCGATCTCGGGCTGGTAGGGCGTGTAGCTGGTCAGGAACTCGGATCGCTGGATGATGTGGTCGACGCTGGCCGGCACATGGTGGCGGTAGGCGCCGGCGCCGCAGAAGAATGGCCCCGCGCCGGCCGGGCGGTTCCGGGCCGCCAGGCCGGAGAGCTCGCGCTCCACCTCCAGCTCGCCCGCGCGCTTCGGCAGGTCGAACAGCTCTTTGCGGCGCGCGGCGGCGGGCACGTCCTTGAACAGGGCGTCGATGTCCGGGGCGCCAATGACGCCCAGCATCTGGGCGCGGTCGTCGGGGGTGAGGGGCAGGTATCTCATGCGGCGGTCACTTCAGATGAAGGAAGAGGGAGGTCCACGAACCACACGAACGGAGCTGAACGAGCCGAAGGCTCTTTGATTCAACCACGGATTACACGGATCACACGGATTGGCGTCGGCGCTATCCGTGCAAATCCGTGGTTCCGTTTTCTCGCCGGCGAAGCCGGCCTGTTCGTGTGGTTCGTGGACAAACAAATTCAGAGCGTCTGGAGGTAGGCTTCGTAGGCGGGGCGATCCATCAGGGCGTCGAGCTCGGACGGGTTGGCGAGCTTGACCTTGGCGAACCAGCCGGCGGCTTCCGGGGCGGCGTTGACGGTCTCGGGCGCATCGCCGAGCGCGCCGTTCGCCTCGACCACCTCGCCCGACACCGGGGCGTAGACGTCGGAGGCGGCCTTGACGCTCTCGACCACCGCGAAGCCGTCGCCGGCCTTCACGGCCTTGCCGACGTCAGGGGTCTCGACGAACACCACGTCGCCCAGCTGTTCGGCGGCGTAGGCGGTGATGCCGACGGTGGCGACGTCGCCGTCGACCTCGACCCACTCGTGATCCTTGGTGAAGCGCATGGGAGGGTGCTCCTGGGTTAGCTATTCACCCGCTCGTTCCCGCGAAGGCGGGAATCCAAGCGGCGTTGAAAGGGATGCGCCGAGACTGACTTCAGACTCAGCTTGGATCCCCGCCTGCGCGGGGATGAGCGGAAGGGGGAGGGCCATCATCCGCCCACCTTGCGCACGTAGCGGTGGGGGACGAACGGCAGTTTCACGACCTCGCAGGCCTGGGTCTTGCCGCGGACGATGACGTTGAGCTTGCCGCCGGGCTCGCAGGCCGACGGCGGTGCGAAGCCGATGGCGATGCCGCACTTGAGCACGGGCGAATAGCCGCCGGAGGTGACAATCCCGATCACGGCCCCTGTCTCATCACTTATCTCGGCGCCCTCGCGCGCCGGGGCGCCTTCCAGCACCTTCAGGGCGACGCACTTGCGGGCCGGGCCCTCGGCCAGTTCCTTGGCGATCCGCGCCGCGCCCGGGAAGTCGCGCTGCTCGCGGCGGTTCTTGTTGATGGCGAAGGTCAGGCCCGCCTCGACGGGGCTCACGGTCTCGTCCAGGTCGTGGCCATAGAGCGGCAGGCCGGCCTCCAGGCGCAGGGAGTCGCGGGCGCCCAGGCCGATGGGCTTCACGCGTTCGTCTTCCAGGAGGGTGTTCCAGATCCGCTCGGCGGCGTGGCCGGGGATGGAGATCTCGAAGCCGTCCTCGCCGGTGTAGCCGGAACGGCTGACGATCAGCTCTTCGCCGAACGCCTTCACCCAGCGGGTGTCCATGAACACCATCTGGGCGACCTCGGGCGCGTGGGCCGCGAGCACAGCGGCGGCCTCCGGGCCCTGCAGGGCGACCAGGGCACGGTCCTCGTAGCGCTCGATCGTCACCTGGCCCGCCAGCTCGGCGTCGATGACCTTGAAGTCGTTCTCCTTGCAGGCGCCGTTGACGACCACGAACAGGCCGTCGTCGTCCGGACGGCTGGCCATCAGGTCGTCGATGATGCCGCCGGTGCGGTTCAGGAGGACCGAGTACTTCTGCTTGCCGGGCTTCAGGCCGATGAAGTCGCCAGGGACCACCTCCTCGAAGGCGGCCAGCGGGGCGACGCCGCGCAGCCGGCCCTGGCCCATGTGCGAGACGTCGAACAGGCCGGCGTGCTCGCGCGTCCAGAGGTGCTCCTTCAGCACGCCCTCGGCGTACTGCACCGGCAGCTCATAGCCCGCGAAAGGCACAAGCTTGCCGCCGCGCGCGATGTGGGCGGCGTAGAGCGGGGTCTTCTTGAGCGGGGCGCCCTGTTCGTGGCTGTCGGTAGCGGCTTCGGCCATGGTGGCTCCGGGGTGACGATGGGGCGAGCGGGCAGGCTTCCCAAGAAGCCCCCACGGTTCGCGCCCCCGCTGTCCCTGAGCCTGAGAGATTTCGGACCGCGCGATGGCTACGCGATCCCCTGCTCCTTCGGCGCTCCTCCATTGCGCAAGGCTATGGAGGATACTTTCCAGCGTTCATCAGCCCGTCGCGGTCCTTTTGCCTGAGCGTTTCCGGGGCGGTTGCGCCTTCGGCTCCGAGGCCGCCGAAGCGCCCCGATCTCTCCCGCGAGAGTCGGGCGGAGGGATGCGGGAAGGGGGAGGCGGAGTCAAGGACGGGGGAGGGAGCGGCCAGACTTCAGTCCATCAGCACGTTGGGATTTCCATCTGTGACGTCATGAGCTTCAAGCCCAAGCGCGGAGTAGATATCCCTGAATATAATCAATGCAGTCTGGGCAAAGATCGTCCAACGTTGCCGCGCTTTGGATAGTTCCTCCGGCAAGACCATAAGCTCGGCTTTACTCTCGAGTTGTCCCTTTTTCGGGCTGGAGGTAGCGGCGAAAATGCATGCCCACAGCCCTGCCGTCTTTCTGGATGTGGAATGACATGAAGCCATGCGTGAAGAAGTGCCGCGTTTCCTCCAGTTCGAGCATGCGATCCATGAGAGGTAAAATTACCTCAGCATGGTCGGCGAGCGGGCCGAATTCACAAAGCTTCCGCAGGCGTCTGACACGATTTCCGATCCCGAAATCTACGGGCTTGGCCAATAATTCTTCGTATTCAGGAAATTTCCTCGCCTTGACGACGATGTCTGCGGCTAGAAATTCGATCTGAGCAAACGAATTGGCGATCCATCCTCGATCTTCCATCATTCCGCGAATGACAGGGAGAAATCTCTTCTCGAAATCCTCCCGATCCCAACCGCTACCGATCACTTTCATTTTCGCTCGCCTCACTGAGTCGAAAGCTGTTTTGTCTTCTCCACCCTTCTCAGCCTTAACTCCATGGCGGCCAGTTTGCCTTGGGGCCTCGTCGTCTCAAGGTCGGCCCTCCGGGCCGCCGCGAAGCGGTCGCCTTCGGCGAACCTTGACACGCCGAGGCCCCAAGGCTCGCATCATCCATGGGATTTAAGGCGGGGTGTGTCCCCTGTGGGGATGGACTGGACAGCGGTGGCTGAACCGGCGCAGGTCAGCCTGTCCGACGCGTAGCCAGGGTTCAGACATGACTGAGTCGAAGAAGGCGCTCTACCAGGAGCTCACCGAGGCTATCGACAAGGTGCGCCGGGAGCTAGAGATCCTGAACGCGCCGTCCAGCATCGGCGGGCCGCCCGACAACGGCAGTGTGGTCGCCGATCTGGAGGCGGAACTGGCGCGGCTGCTCGAGGCCAGGGCGAACCTCTGACCCCGGCCCCAAGGCTCGCATCAGGCGCGGGATTTGGGGCGGGGTGTGTCGCCTGTGGGGGATGATATCGCTTTCTCCTCTCCCAGGCGCGGCAGCGCCGTGGGAGAGGCCGGGAGAGGGCGGCGCGGCCGTTGGGCCATCTGGTGGATTGGATCAAACAGGCGCTCGAGGGGTGCGAACGGGTCCAATGCCGTATTTGACCCATCGCCGGCGCCGCCCTCTCCCAGCCTCTCCCACGATGCTTCGCATCTGGGAGAGGAGCGGTTCCGTCAACGGGCGGAACCGTGGACCCGGATAGTCCCTCAACGAAAAACGTCTGGATCCCCGCCTGCGCGGGGATGAGCGGGGGAGGAGGCGCGGGCGCAGCCTCAGCGGTTCTCCGCGAAGGTGAGGGCGCGCGACATGCCGGCGGCCATGGTGCTGATGTGGTCTTCCTTTTCGAAGACCTGGCTGCGGACCTCGTAGCCCGGGCCGCCCTTGAGCTGCGACAGGCGGGCGGCCAGATCGACGGCGTTGCCGACCATGCGGGAGCTTTCGACCAGCGCCTTGGCCTGGGCCGGCGTCATGCCGGTCGGAAGCTGCGCGGGCGGGGTCTGCTCGCGGCCGCCGACCTCGATCAGGATGCGCGGCGCGACTTGGCGGGCTTCGACGGCCTTGCGGAAATCGGCCTCGCCCTTCAGCACCTCGCGGTCGTTCCACCAGATCGAGGGGCTGCTGGCCACGAAGCCGCGGAAGGCGTCGGGGTGGTGGAACAGCACGCCCAGGGTGAACAGGCCGCCCAGCGAATGCCCGTAGAGGGTCTGGTCCTTCGGATCGACCTTGTTGGCCGCGGCGATCGCCGGGCGCAGCTCCTCGGTGATGAAGCGGTAGAAGAGCTCCGCCCCGCCGAAGTCCTCCGGCTTGGCGCTGAGCCCGGCGACCGGCTTCGACGGCGGCGACGGGGTCAGGTCGCGGTTGCGAAGCGACTGGAGCAGCAGGACGTTGTCGGTCGTATAGCCGATCCCGACCACCAGCATGTGGCCGCCCGCCAGGGCCTCGAGCTCCGCCTGGCCGGCGGCGACCGGGAAGGTGCCGTTGCCGTCGGTGACATAGAGCACCGGATAGCCGCCGGGCGGCGGCGGCAGCGGCGGCGTGTGGACGAAGATCCGATAGGTGTGGCCGGCGATCTTCGACGGCATGTCGAACTGCACGCTGCGCGGGAAGGCGTAGGGCGTGGGCGCGACCGGCGCGGCGGCGGGGTTTTGTGCGTGCGCCGCGGGCGCGACCGCCAGGACGGCGGCGCAAACCAGGGTGGAGAGCTTCATGCGGTGCGGCCTCCAGCGCCGCGGGGCCTCGGACCCCAGGTCCGCCAGAGGGCCCGGCCGGGTCGATCCCGCCGCCGTTCCGCCCCCCGAAGGATCACGAGCCACGACGGTAGCCGGACTTCGCGGGCGCCCGCAACGGGGCCGGGGGCAAGCGGGGCGGGCCGCTAAGCTCGCAGTCTGAGCCGAGGCTCGCATCACTACCTCCCCCGCGCAGCGGCGGGAGGGGGACCATCCGCCGGAGAGCGGATGGTGGAGGGGGCAAGCCGGATCCGCTGAGGAAAGGCGGTGGGTCGTTTCGCTGAGCCTGAGGTTCGTCCCCTCCACCACTCACTCTTCGGCGAGCGGTCCCCCTCCCGCCGCTGCGCGGGGGAGGTAGGATGATAGGCGAGGCCGCGCGGACGGCAAGGATTTTGTTCCTTTTTTGTTCTTGATTTTCGCGCGCGTTTGTGGGAATATTAGTGCAGCACGAGGCTTTGCGCCTGCGCGGCTGCAGCGCTCCCTCATCCGACCTGCTCCGCAGGCCACCTTCTCCCGCGAGGGGAGAAGGGTTTTTTGTGAGACATCCCTATGGACGACACCGATCCCTCGGGCGCGGCGAACCTGCCTGCGCCTCGCAAGTGGGCCCGGACCCGCGACACCGTGAAGTGGTCGCCGAAGCTGGCGCGGGCGATCTGTGAGCGGGTGGCGGCGGGCGAGCTGCTCTATGCGGTGCTGCGCGAGCCGGGGATGCCGACGCCGCAGAGCGTGGGGCGGTGGGCGCGGGAGCGGGCGGACTTCGGCGAGGCGCTGGCGTTGGCGCGGGCCGAGGGCGGGCGGCCGTCGCGGAACGGGGGCGGGGTCTGGACCTATTGCCCGGAGGTGGTGGACGCGCTGTTCGAGCGGCTGGCGGAGGGCGAGAGCCTGACGGGCGTCTGCAGCGACCCGACCATGCCGACCTATTCGACGGTCTATTACTGGCGGCGCAAGTTCCCCGACTTCGACCGGGTGCTGCGCATGGCGCGCGAGATCCAGGCCGAGCGGTTCTGCGACCAGGGCTATGACCTGGCGATGGAGGCGACGCCGGAGACGGCCTACCTGACGCACGTGCGGCTGACGCAGCTTCGCTGGATGGCGGCGGTGCGGGCGCCGCGCATCTACAAGCCCAAGCCCGTGGAGCCGGAGGAGGCCAAGGAGCCGCTGCGGGTGCTGATCCGCACCTTCAAGAAGGAGGTCGATCCGGAGACCGGGAAGGAGCGGGTGGTGTCCTATTGCCCCAACCCGGACACCGGGCAGATGGAGTGCGACAGCGCGCCCGACTACGAATATCCGCCCAATTCCCAGCCGATTCCGGCGGGGCCGCGGTGGGCCTAGGGGACAGGACCTGCCTGGGGTCTTCTTTCCACCGAAGACGGAATCAGGCCGCGCCGGGCCGCTCGGCGTCGGCGGCTTCGAACAGGCGGAGCTGGTCGGCCTGGGCCTTGTGGAAGGCGGGGCGCGCGGTGATGCGGGCGACATAGGCTTCGCTGGCCGGACGGTCGCCGAAGGCGCGGATCTTGGGGACCCGCAGGACGTCGGCCATCAGCAGGTCGGCGACGGTGAAGCGGCCGGCGGCCAGCCATTCGCGGTCGGCGAGGACGGTTTCGAGGTGGTCGAGGCGCTGGGTCATCCAGCCGGTCAGGCCGTTGTCCGGATCGCCGCAGACGTTCAGGAACCACCAGGGGACGGTGACCATCTCCATCGAGTTGAGGGCGGCGATCGTCCACTGCAGGGTCTCGGCCTCGCCGGCCGGATCGCGCGGCATGAGGGCTTCGCTCTTGCGCGCCAGGTGCAGCAGGGCCGCGCCGCTTTCGAAGAGCTTCACGGCGCCGTCGTCGAGGTAGGGAACCTGGCCGAACGGCTGGCGGGCGAGGTGGTTGGTCTCGCGTCCGTCGAAGGGGACGGTGCGGACCTGGTAGGGGAGGCCCGCCTCCTCGCAGGCCCAGCGCAGCCGTACGTCGCGCACGAAGCCGCGCGGGCCGTCGGGCACCCAGTCCAAGGTCCAGATGGTCAGTTCGCTCATCGCGCCGCGCCTTCCGTGCAATCCGGGAGGAGCTTGGCGGGGTTCGGCGGCGGTTCGCAAGCTGGGCCGGGGCGTCCGGCGCCGGGGGCTTCGGGCCGCCTGCGACGGATCGAAGCTCGGCCGCGTTTGGGATAGGCTTAGTTCTTTCCCTTGGGTCAGTCCGCTCCTAGGTGGCCGCATGGTTTCCACCTCGCTGACCCAGAAGGCCATGCCCACCTACCGCGCCTATACGCTGAACGCCGCCGGCAAGATCACCTGGGGCGACTGGATCGAGGCCGATGACCTGGCCGCCGCCGAGCGCCGGGCGCACGAGCTGTGCGACGAGGGCCATCCCACGGTGGAGCTGTGGCAGGGGGCGCGCAAGGTGGGCGAGGTCGTCTGCCGCGAGGACTGAAGCGCCCAGCGTGGCGGGCGCCGGTGCGACGGGGCGAGGTCTTCCCTCCGGGCGCGGCGCGCATAATACTGCGATGGCTGGTGAAGTGACGGGCGCCAGCGAGACAGGTGACGTCCAGGACTACCCGCCGATGCTGCAGATCAACCTTTCCGCCCTCAACACGCGCGAG
Source organism: Pseudomonadota bacterium (assembly GCA_018241625.1). Lineage (GTDB taxonomy): Bacteria > Pseudomonadota > Alphaproteobacteria > Caulobacterales > Caulobacteraceae > Phenylobacterium. The sequence goes on from JAFEDM010000075.1 coordinate 11,389, forward strand.
CTGCGCCAGCTGCTCGACGCCAGCCGGCGGCGCGGCGACGCGGCCCTGTCCTACAAGGTGCTGCAGGAGATGCAGGTGCGCCGCGAGGGCTCCGGCAAGGAGGGCGCGCCGCACGTGGTGGAGCTGGAGCCGGCGGAGGCCGAGGACGACGACCTGCCGCCCGCGCCGCTGTGGCCGCCGGGGCGGACGGGGCAGGCGCAGGCCCCGGAGCTGGAGCTAGAGCCGGAGCTCGGGCAGGAGCTCGAGCCTGAACCGGAGGCGGACCCCGAGCCGGCGCTGACCCTGGCGGCGGCGCGCGAGCCTCAGCCCAGGCGGCGGGCGGCGAAACGCAAGGACCGGCTGAACGGCCACGCCGAGCCGCTGCGCTTCGACGAGCCGCTCGACGCGACGACGGCGGCCGCGCGCGATGCGGACCGCCCGCTGAACCTCGACGGGTTCGACCCCGAGCCGGCGGCGATGGCGGGGCCGGACGACGACGGCCTGCGGTTGGGCGGCGGCGCGCCGCGGCCGCCGCCGGCCCGTCCGAAGAAACCCAGGAAGCCTGCCCCGCGCGCGCCGCTGGGCTTCGCTATCGGCCTGGCGCTCGGCGCCGCCCTGGGCTGGGGCGTGGCGGTCTACAACGAGGGGCCGCCGCCGGCCGCCCAGCCGCTGCAGACGGCCGCCGTGACCCCGCCGCCGGCCGCGCC
>JAFEDM010000076.1 GCA_018241625.1 Pseudomonadota bacterium
CATCACCCCCAGCGAGGTGCCGGGCGGGCCCGAGACGCTCAGCACGAAGTGGCTCTCGCGGAAGTCGGGCAGCAGTTCGGAGTTGAACAGCAGGAAGCCGGCTGCGGTGATCGCCAGGGCGACGCCCGCCGCGAGCAGCGACCAGCCGGGCGCGGCGATGGCGCGCTTCAGGATCCGCTCGTGGCCGTGCTTGGCGTGGCGCAGCCAGCCCGGCTCGATCTTCAGCCCGGCGCGGCTGAGCATCAGCAGGGCCAGCGGCGGGGTGATCACGATGGCCACCGCCAGGGACGCCAGGGTGGCGATGATGAACGAGGCCGCCAGCGGCGAGAAGAACGACCCCTGCAGGCCGTGCAGCAGCAGCACCGGCAACAACACCGCCGCCAGCATCAGCGTCGCATAGATCACCGGCGCCCGGACCTCGATGGAGGCCGCCAGGATCACGTCGCGGACCTTGGCGCCCGGGGTCGCGGTGCGGACCCGCCGCACGATATTCTCAGTGCCGATCACCGCGTCGTCGACGACGACGCCCAAGGCCACCGCCAGGCCGCCCAGGGTCATGGTGTTCAGCGTCGAGCCCATGCGATCCAGCACGATCACGGCTGTCAGCAGGGCCAGCGGGATCGAGACGAAGGCGATCGCGACGGTGCGCAGGTCGCGCATGAACAGGAACAGCACCACCACGATCAGCACCGAGCCGATCACCAGGTCCCATCCGATGCCGGAAAGCGCGGTGGTGATGAAGTTGGCCGGGCGGTGCAGGTTCTGGTTCACCGTCACGCCCTGGGCCTTCAGCGCCGGGGCCATGTCGGCCATCGCCTTCTCGACGGCGTGGGTGGCGTCCAGGGTGTTGGCCCCGTACTGGCTGGAGATCGCCATCATGACGCCCGGCTTGCCCATGACGAGGGCGTCGCCGTCGAGCGGCGCCGGGCCATCCACCACCTCGGCCACGTCGCCGATCCGGGCGGGCGCGGCCCCGTCCTGGCTGGGCAAGGGCGCGGCCGCGACGTCGGCGGCGCTCTGCGCCTGGCCGTGGGATTCGATCAGGATCCGCTGCTGGGGCGTGTCGATGTAGCCGGCGCCGGAGACGCCGGTGGCGGACTTCACCGCGGTCAGCACGTCGTCGAGGCCCAGGCCGCGCGCGGCGAGCGCTTCCGGCCGCACCCGCACCTCGATGCGCCGGAACTGGCCGCCAAACACCGTGGCGCGCGCGACGCCGTCGGCCTGCAGGATGTTGGGCCGCACTGTCCAGTCGACCAGGTCGCGCAGCTCCATCGGCGTCAGCCGGTCGCTGGTGAAGCCGATCTTCATCAGGTCCATGGTCGACGAGGTCAGCGGCGAGACGTGCGGCGGGGTCACCCCCTGCGGCAGGGGATCGAGCTCGCCCAACGCTTCCGAGACCACCTGGCGGTCGTGGAAAGGTTCGGACCCCTCGACGAAATTGACGGTGATGATCGACAGGCCGGCCGACGATTCCGAGCGGACGGACGCCACGCCGGCCGAGCCGTTGATCGCCTGCTCCACCGGCCGGGTGACCAGGGTCTCCACCTGCTCGGCGGTCAGGCCGGGGGCCTGGGTCTGCACCTCCACCTGAGCCGGCACGAAGTCTGGGAAGACGTCCAGCTTGGCGGTCTTCAGCACGACGCCGCCATAGATCAGCAGCAGGATGGCCGCCGCGGCCATCAGGCGCGGCCGGTCCAGCGTCCATCCGACGATGCGCGAGAGCAGGTTCATGCTCAGTCGACGTCCTTGCCGGCGCCACTCTGGGCGGCGAACAGCTGGGAGGCGCCGGCGGTCACGACCACCTCGCCGGGCCGGAAGCCTGTGCGCACGAACAGGCCGTCCGGCTCCACGATCCCGCCGGAGACCGCGCGCTTTTCGAAGTGGGTCGGATCGCGCCGCACATAGACGAAGGTCTGGCCGGCGGAGCGCAGCAGGGCGGCGCGCGGCAGGGTCACGCCCGAGACGCCCGCGCCGGTTGCGACGCTGGCCGGCGCCACCGCGCCGCTGCCCATGCGCAGGGCGGCCGGGCCGCGCACCACCGCCAGCAGGCCCGTGGACTGCAACCGGGGATCGGCCGCCCGCGTCGGACCCAGGATATGGGCCGGTTCGGACTGGTTGGCGTCCGTCTCGATGATCACCGAGCCGCCAACGCCCAGCGGCAGGCCCTGGCCGGAATCTAGCCGGACGAGCGCGGCGCGGCCGGCCACGATGTCGGCGATCAGCTTGCCGCGCGCGGCGTCCGACAGCTTGCCGAGCCCCGGGCCCCACTCCAGGCCGACGCGCTGGCGCAGCAACTTCAGCTTTAGGGCGTCCTGCCGCGCCTGGGACTCGGCGGTTTCGGCCGTTTGTTTGGAGACGGTCTGGTCGGAGGCCAGGGTTTTGGTCCGGGCCGCCTCGGCCGCCGAGGCCGCGGCCGCCGCCTTCGCGGACGCCAGGTCGGAATCGAGCTGCGCCAGCGGACCGGGATCGAGGCCGCGCGCGAACGCCGTCTGGGTGCTGGAACGATAGGCCGACGGCAAGGCGACGACCGCCACGCCCAGGCGCGCCTGCGTCCTGGCGTCCATTTCCAGGAGGCCGGGCTCCGCCGCCTTGGTCGCGGGCTTGGCCGCGCCGGCCTTGGCGGCGGGCTTGTCGTCATCGTCGGCCCGTGCGGCCTGCGACAGCATGGGCGTCGTCGCGATCACTGTCCCCAGCGCGGCCGCCAGAACCCAAGGCCTCATCGCGCCCCTCCCGTCTTCGCCGTGCGCGACGGCGCGGCCTTTTCCTTGCCGAGCTCGGCCCCGATCGCCGCGGTCTCTGCGGGGTCGAAAGATCGGCGCAGCGCATCCTCCAGGTCCACCGTGGCCAGCGCCGCCGCCAGTTCGGCGTCGTTCAGCGCCAGGCGCGCGTCCACCTCGGCGCCCAGCGCCGCCAGCTCGTCGACGCGGTCGCTTTCGCCCGCCATTCGCGAACGCGTCGCGGCCTGGGCGGTGCGCTGGGCCAGCGGCACATCGCGTTCGCGGTTGCGCTTGAGATCGTCCCAGGCGGTGTCGAAGGCGGCCTTCGTGCTGTCGACTTGGCCGAGCGCGGCGGCCTGGGCCTGTTCCAGCGCCTTGCCGGCCTGGGTCCGCGCGGCCCAGGCCTGGTCGATGGCGTGCCGGTTCAGGTCCCAAGGCGGCAGGTTGAGGCCCACGCTGGTCGGGAATTTCTGGACGCCGTGGTCGTAGAAGTAGCTCGGGCCGATGCTGAGCGACGGATACTGCGTCGCCACCTGCGTTCGCAGCGCCTGGTCGGCGATATCGTAGTCGGCGACGGCGCGAAGGACGTCCCGTCGCGAGCTGGCGGCGTCGCGGCGCCAGAGCGCCAGGTCGTCGAGGCTGAACGGCGCCGAAGACGGCGGGGCGAGCGCCATGGCCTTCACAGCGGGTGGGCTCACGCCCAGCGCCTTGGCGAGGTCGGCATAGGCGCTTTCCCGGCGGCCCTCGGCGGCGGCCAGCCGCCGATGCGCCGCGGTCAGGTCGGCCTGGGCCGCCAGCGCCAGGGGCCGGGCGTCCTGGCCCTGGGCCACCCGCCGCTCCATCCGCTCCGCCCGCTCGGCTCGCAGGTCCACAGACCGCCGGGCGAGCGCAATCTCGATCCCGGCGGCGCCCAGCGCGGCGCGGGCGCGATCCAGGTCATTGCGCACGCTCCACAACGCCTCGCCCAGGTCGTAGTAGGCCTGCAAGGCCTGCAGATTGGCGGTGGTGATCCGCGCGTCGCGCCGCGCGCCCAGGTCGAGCGGGATATCGAACGCCGCCTGATAGCCCCAGTGCGGCGCCTCGTTGGCGTATTCGGCGGTCAGCGTCAGGTTGGCGCCCGGCGCGGCCTTGGCCGCCCGCGCGGCCGCCAGGGCCGTGGCATAGGCGGCCCCTGCTTGGGCGACGGTGGGATTCTGCGCCGCCGCCGCGGCCAGGAGGTCGCCGCCACTCCAGGTCCCGCCGGCGAGCGTCGCCGGCACGGTGCGGGCGTCGAAGGCCGGCGCGAAGGCGGCCGGATGAACGGGCGCCGGCCGGTAGGCCACGCAGCCCGCCAGGGATAGTCCCAGGAGCGCCGCGATGCTGACGCCCGCCGCCCTCACTTCCCGACCACGAGAATCTTGAAGCTGCCCGGGACCATGGGCGCGCGACCGCCGCCGGCGGGACGCGGGCCGTACTCCGCCGCCGGCAGATAGACCCGGCCGCTGCGCGGATCGATCGCGATGGTCCGGGCGCTGGGTTGGGTGGCCACCTTGTCGACGATCGCCGCCTTGCCCTTGCCGATGGCGACCACATAGAGCTGGCCTTCGGGGCCGGCCGGCGTGAACGCCAGCTTCTGCTTCGGATCGAAGGCCACGCCGTCGGCGCCCTTGCCGGTCGCGGCGGTGGCGACGACCTTGCCGCTGGCCGCGTCGACCACGACCGTCGCCCCGTCGCAGGCGGCGATCAGCTGCTTGTCGGGCGCGTCATAAGCCAGGCCCGTAGGCCCATCGCAACCGGCCAGGGCGTAGTGCGCGCCCGCCTTCCGGCCGGCGACGTCGATGGCGACGATCTCGTTCTTGTTCTCGACATTGACCCAGGCGTGGCCCGCGCCATCTACGGCTGCGGCCTCCAGGTCGCCGCCCACAGGGATCGCGCCCACCGCCTTGTGCGCCTTGGGGTCGACCAGGGTGACGTCGCCGCCGCGGTGATCCATCACCAGCACCAGGCCGGACTTCGGCTCGAAGACCGCCGCATCGGGCCCGACGCCAGTCTTCACCCGCGCGACCTCCGCCCAGGTCTTGGCGTTGTAGAACACCACCTCGGCCGTGCCGCCGTTGGTCACCATCACCTCCGCGCCGCCATTCACCGGCAGGGGATCGTGCAGGATCGCGCCCTTGGCCAGATCGCCGGTCACCGCCTTGCTGGCGAGGTCCACCGCCACCACCGAGCCACCATGGGCCGCCAGCACGCGGTTGTTGGCCTCGTCCACGCGGATGTAGTCCCAGCCGCCGTCTGGGCCGGAGACGCGGTCGATGACATGGTAGCCCGAGCCGGCGGCGCTGGCGGCGCTGGCGCAGATCAGGCTGGCGGCGAGCGTGGCGGCGAAGCGAGAAGCGTGCATCGGAAGTCCTCCCTGTGCCCCCACCTAGCCCGGTCAGCTTGACCGCGGCATGACGGCAAGATTGCCAAACCCCAATGTTCGGCGCCTACGGGAAACCCAGGGCCGCCTCCGGAAAACTGACGCGCGCCTCCAGGCCTGGCCTGGCCGGCGCCAGGACGACCTCGGCCCCATGCAGGCGCGCCACCGCCGCCACCAGGGCCAGGCCCAGGCCGCTGCCCGGGGTCGAGCGGCTGCGCTCGAGGCGATAGAAGCGGTCGAACAAGCGCTCGCGCTCGCCCGCCGGCACGCCGGGACCATTGTCGATCACCGAGAGCATCGCGCCGCGGCTGTCCCGGGCCACGCGCACGACGATCCGCGCATCGGGGCCCGCATGCCGCAGGGCGTTCTCCACCAGGTTGACCAGCAGCTGGGTCAGGAGCTCCGCGTCGCCGTCGACCAAGACGGCGTCTCCCTCCGCGGGTTCGAAGGCCAACGCCTGGCGCTGATCTTCCGCGGAGGGGGCGAAGGCCTCGGTCACGTGCCGGGCGAGCTCGCCGAGGTCGCAGGGGCGGAACCCGGCGCGGCGCGCGCCGCCTTCGATCTGGGCGATGCGCAGCAGGGCGGCGAAGGTCTCCAGGATCGAGTCGAGGTCGGCCAGCGCGCCCTCTAGCGCCGCCTCCCGGTCGTCCGGCCTGGCGAGCCCCGCCTCCAGCTTCTGGCGCAGCCGGGTAAGCGGCGTGCGAAGGTCGTGGGCGATGTCGCTGGAGACCTGCTTCAGGCTGTCCATCAGGGCCGCAATCCGGTCGAGCATCCGATTGAGGGCGCCGGCCAGCCGGTCCAGGTCGTCGTCCGAGCCGCGCACCGGCACGCGGCGCGCGAGGTCTCCGTCGACGATGATCGCCTCGGCGGCGCCGGAGATGGCGGCCAGCCGCCGGTTCACGTCGAGGCTCAGCGCATAACCGCCGGCGACGCCCAGGATCACCACCGCCGCCAGGGCCAGCGCGAACAGGCGCAGCACCGCCCCGTCCAGCGCCTCCACCCGGTCCTCGTCGTCACCCACCAGCAGCCGGTGACC
>JAFEDM010000077.1 GCA_018241625.1 Pseudomonadota bacterium
CGCTACAACCTCTGGAAATTTCCGGCGAGCGGCGGCGAACCTGTGCAACTCACCAAGAACGACGACCGCCAGTCGGGCCTGACCCTCTCGCCCGACGGGAAGTGGGTGGTCTACCAGCAGGACCACGGCGGCGACGAGATGTACGACCTCTACGCCGTGCCCCTGGCCGGCGGCGAGCCGGTGAACCTGACCAACTCCGGGACTGTATCGGAGACCGGCGCGCGGTTCTCGCCGGACGGCAAGTGGCTGGCGTTCGCCTCCAAGCCCAAGACCTCGCCGATCAGCGACGTGGCGGTGATGGACTTCGCCAGCCGCAAGGTCACCGCGCTCACCCATGAGCCGACCCAGGACAACCGCTGGGCGCCGGTGGCCTTCACGCCGGACGGCAAGGGGCTGGTCGCCAATCGCGGCGACGTGGGGTCGACCACCGGCAGCGTGTGGCGGCTGGACCTGGCGGGCGCGGCCGGGCCGAAGGAAATCACCCGATCCAAGGGCAAGGTGCGCGTCGCCGCCGCCGACATCTCGAGGGACGGCAAGCAGGTCTCCGTCACCTCCAACGCCAAGGGCGGGATCGACCAGGCGGGGTTGATGGACGTGGCGACCGGGGCGGTGAAGTGGCTGGCCCCGAGCCCCTGGGAAGAGCGCGGCGGCAGCTTCTCGCCTGATGGGACGAGGGTCATCGTCACCACCGACGCCGACGGCCGGCAGGACCTGTCGGCCTATGATCTGAAGGCCGGGAAGGCGGCGAAGCTCAAGCTGCCGCCGGGCTTCAGCTTCGAGGCCGGCGGCGACGACAGCCCGTTCACCAAGGACGGCCGCCTGCTGGTCGGCCACGACGCCTCCAACACGCCGTTCGACTATTGGGTGCTGGACAAGGCGGGGCAGGCGAAGCGGCTGACGCGGTTCGCGGCGGCCGGCTTCGACGCCGCGCATGTGCCGAGCTCGCGGATCGTCCACTACAAGAGCGCCGACGGCACGGTGATCAGCGCGATCCTGATGGTCCCCTTCGGCCTCAAGCGCGACGGTTCCGCGCCTGGCGTGGTGGTGCCGCACGGCGGCCCGACCGGCCAGACCACCGACCGCTTCAGCCGACAGAGCGTGGCCCTGGCTTCCCGCGGCTATGTGGTGATCGCCCCCAATCCGCGCGGGTCCACCGGCTACGGCCAGGCCTTCCAGGACGCCAACCACAAGGACCTGGGCGGCGGCGACCTGACCGACGAGGTCTATGCGGCCAAGTTCCTGACCGCGACCGGCTATGTGAACCCGAAGAAGATCGGTATCACGGGCGGCAGCTACGGCGGGTTCATGACCCTGATGGCGGTGGGCAAGACGCCGGACGTCTGGGCGGCGGGCGTGTCCCTGTACGGCATCATCAACTGGTATGAGATGCTCAAGCACGAGGACGCGTCGTTGCAGGCCTATCAGCGGACGCTGATCGGCGATCCGGTGGCGGACAAGGCCGTCTACGACGCCGACTCGCCGATGACCTACATCAAGCAGACCAAGGCGCCGCTCCTGATCCTGCAGGGTGAGAACGACATCCGCGTGCCGCGCGGCCAGGCGGCCGAGGTGGTCGAGACCCTGAAGTCGGTCGGGGCGACGGTCGACGTCCACTACTACTCCGGCGAGGGCCACGGCTTCGCCAAGCGTGAAAACCAGATCGACAGCCTGCAGCGCACCATCGACTGGTTCGACAAGCACCTGAAGTAGGCGAGGGCGGCCCGGCGCGGCGTGTTCAGTGAACGGCTTGACCGTGCATCTGCATTGCATATACATTGTTGCATATGCAACGAGGAACCGCCGTCATGCGCCGAACCGCCGCCATCTCTGTCTTGGTCCTTTCGCTGATCGTGTCATCGGGGCTCACGCACGCGGCCGATGCGATCCCGGCGAACATCGCCGGGGCGATGGCCGATCCGGGCCGGCCGGCGAGCGACAAGGATCGCGACGCCAACCGCAAGCCGGCCGAAGTGCTGACGTTCGCCGGCGTGAAGCCGGGCGACAAGGTGGGCGACTATGCGGCCGGCCAGGGCTACTTCACCCGCCTGTTCTCCGCGGCGGTCGGACCGGCCGGCCATGTCTACGCGACCGTGCCGGCCTCGCTCTTCCAGTACGCGAACATCGTCAAGGGCATCGCCGAGATCGACGCCTACGCCAAGGACCACGCCAATGTGTCGGTGACGGCGGCTTCGGCCATCGATTCAGCGCGCTATCCGGAAAAGCTGGACCTGTTCTGGATCTCCCAGAACTACCATGACCTGAAAGACCCGTTCATGGGCCCGGTGGACATGGCCGCCTTCAACAAGGCGGTGTTCGCCGCCCTGAAGCCGGGCGGGACCTATGTCGTCCTGGACCACGTCGCCGCGCCCGGATCGCCGGCCGACGTCACCGACACCCTGCACCGGATCGAACCGTCGGTGGTGCGCCGCGAGGTCGAGGCGGCCGGGTTCAAGTTCGTCGGCGAGAGCAAGCTTTTGGCAAACCCTTCGGACCCTCATGACAAAGGTGTGTTCGATCCGTCCATCCGGGGAAAGACCGATCAGTTCGTCATGAAGTTCAGGAAGCCGTAGGAGGTCCACTGACGATGTCGAGCTGCGTTTGCCTGCATGTCCGCCGCGCCGCCCGGGTGCTGACCCGACTCTATGACGAAGCCTTGGCGCCCTGTGGCCTGACATCGATGCAGCTGGGCACTTTGGACAGTCTGGGCGATTTCGGGCCGATGACCGTGAACCGGCTGGCGACCATCAACAGCCATGAGCGCAGCGCCACCTGGCGCGGCCTGCAGCCGCTGATCCGCCGCGGCCTGGTGCGGCGCGCGGAAACCGGCGGCAAGGCCGACCGCTACGAGATCACCGGCCAGGGCCGCACGGTGCTGGCCGAGGCTCTGGAGCTGTGGAAGGGCGTGCAGGGGCGCGTGGTGACCCACCTGGGTGAGGACGCGGCGCGCCTCACCCTGATCGCCGACAAGCTGGACGCCCTCTAGGCGGGCTTAGCGCTCGGCGGCGTCGCGCAGGGACTTCAGCCAGGCGTCCTCGCGCTTCTTCTCGGCGTCGCGCAGGGCGGTCTCGGCCTCGCGGACGCCGGCGTCATGCTTGCGCCATTCGGCGACCGCGCCTTCGCGCGCCGCGCGCGCCGCCTCGATGGTCGGATAGCGGGCCAGCACCGCGCGCACCGAATAGCTCACCGGCGGACCCACGGTCTCGCGGTCGGGATAGAAGCCGGTGATGGAGTCCTTGCTCTCGGTCTCGATGTGGAAGACGTCCGCCCAGCCGGCGTGATGGCGCATCAGAGCCCAGGGCCGTTCCATCTCGCTCACCGATCTCTCCTGCTCTTGGTCTCGAATCCACGCGGACCTTGTGGCCGCAAACTAGCGCAGCGCCCGCCGCGATCCAACGTCGCGTGACGCCGATTTGGGCTTTGCCAGACGCGGCTTCCGTGGAAAAGCCTTCGCTATTGATTTGATCCATTGCGTCGCACGCGAGCGTTCAACCTTGCCCAAGATCACGATCGCCCAGCAATTCTGCGGGCCCCCCAATTCCGGTAACGGCGGCTACGTCTGCGGCGTCCTGGCGAGCGAGGTCGAAGGGCCGGCCACGTCCGTCCTGCGCGCCCGGGTGCCGCTGGACGTCGATCTCGACCTGAGGATCGAGGGCAATATCGCCGAACTCACCGACGCCGAAGGCGCGCTGGTCGGCAAGGCCGCGCCCGCCGAGGGCGTGGACCTGCCGCGTCCACCGCCTTCGCCCGGGCTGGCCGCCGCGCGGGCCGCCAGCGAGCGCTACCCGGCGCACCAGGAGCGGATGCACCCCATCTGCTTCACCTGCGGGCCCGAACGGGCCGAAGGCGACGGACTGCGGGTGTTCCCCGGCCAGATAGAGGGCCGGCCGGTCGGCCACGTGGCATGCGTCTGGACGCCGGACCAGGCCTTTGCCGACGCCGAAGGCCTGATGCCGACCGAGGTGATCTGGGCGGCGCTGGACTGTCCCGGCTTCTTCGCCTGGGTGGTCAAGGAGGGCCGCCACGGCGCCTTGCTGGGCACCATGACCGGCGAGGTGTTGCGCCGGCCGCGGGCGGGCGAGCCCACGATCGTCATGGCCTGGCCGCTGGCGCGCGAGGGGCGCAAAGAGACCGCGGGCGTGGCGCTGTTCTCCGCGGAAGGCGAGTTGATGGCCCGCGCCCATCAGGTCTGGATCACCATGGCGCCGGCCTTTCCGGCGAAGGCGGAGACGGCGCCGGCCTAGTGTGGCTTGCGCGGCGGGCCGCATCGGGCTCCAACTCCGCCAATCGATCGGGGGAGGGAACAGGTGCGCGCGGCTTCGGTCTCGGACTATCGGGAGCTCGCGCGGCGCAGGCTCCCCAACATCTTCTTCGAATATATCGATGGCGGCGCCTACGCCGAAGTGACCCTGAAGCGCAACGTGGGCGACCTGGAAGCCCTGGCGCTCCGCCAACGGGTCATGCAGGACATGTCGCAGCTCGACATGAGCGTCACGACCCTGGGCCAGACCCTGGCCATGCCGGTAGGCCTGGCGCCGGTGGGCATGGCCGGCATGTACGCCCGGCGCGGCGAGACCCAGGCGTCGAAGGCGGCGAAGGCGGCGGGCCTGCCGTTCGTGCTCTCCGCCATGGGCGTCTGCGGCGGGGAGGAGGTGGCCGAGGCCGCCGGCGTCGCGCCCTGGTTCCAGCTCTACATGCTGAAGGACCGCGGCTACATGCGCGAACTCCTGGGGCGGATGAAGGCCCTGGGCTGCCCAGTGCTGGTGTTCACCGTCGACCTGCCGACGCCGGGCGCGCGCTACCGCGACATCCGCTCGGGCTTCACCGGCTCCAGCGGCGTCTCCGGCTGGCTGAACACCACCCTGGACGGGCTGTCGCATCCATCCTGGCTGTGGGACGTGGGCCTTCACGGGCGCCCGCACACCCTGGGTTCCGTGGCCAGCGCCCTGCAAGGCGGCGGGCGCAGCGTCACCGACTTCCTCTCCTGGGTGGCCAAGAACTTCGACCGGTCGGTGACCTGGAAGGACCTCGACTGGGTCCGCGAGACCTGGGACGGCCCCATCGTCATCAAGGGGATCCTGGATCCGGCCGACGCCCGGGACGCCGTCAAGGCCGGCGCGAACGGCCTGGTGGTCTCCAACCACGGCGGCCGGCAGCTGGACGGCGTACGCTCCTCGATCTCGGCCCTGCCGGCCATCGCCGACGCGGTGGGCGGCGACCTCGAAGTCTATATGGACGGCGGCATCCGGTCCGGCCTGGATGTGCTGAAAGCCGTGGCCAGCGGCGCCAAGGCCTGTTTCATCGGCCGCGCCTGGGCCTATGCCCTGGGCGCCGGCGGCGAAGCGACGGTGGCGAGGATGCTGGGCACCCTGAAGTCCGAACTCGCGGTGGCGATGATTCTCACCGGTAAGGCGAAGCTGCGTGACGCCGGGCGCGATCTGCTGGATAGCTAGCCCTCGAGCGCCGGGGTCACGATCCCGGCATCGCGCTATCAAAGGTTACAAGGCGGAGAACCCCTTTGGACCGTCACGAGTTTGGGCTTCCACACAGGGACGTGGGAGCACAGATGCCGCAGCCGATTTCACTCGCCTATTCGCTTAGCCAAGCCGAAGAAGGCTGGCGCTGGAGCGTCTATGACGAAGACGGCGTGACTGTGGCAAATGGCGCCGACGCCGATCGCGACGCCGCGCAAGCCGCCGTCGACAGCGCCCTGCGCTCACCGCCGGCCGCGACGGCCTTCCTGAAGGTCGTCTAAGGACCCTCTTGCGCCCGCCGCGGTTCGCGGCACGCTCGCGTGCGTGAAGCTGCTCATCGTTGAAGACGACCGCGAGGCCGCGGGCTACCTCAAGCGCGCGCTGTCCGAGGCGGGCCACGCGGTGGACTTCGCCACCGACGGCCGCGACGGCCTCCTTCTGGCGGCCGGCGAGCCCTACGATGTGATCGTGTTGGACCGCATGCTGCCGCAGGTCGACGGCCTGGCGATCCTGCGCACGATCCGCGCCTCGGGCGTGAAGACCCCGGTGCTGCTGCTGACGGCCCTGGGCGGGATCGACGACCGGGTGGAAGGGCTGGAGGCCGGCGCCGACGACTACCTGGTAAAGCCCTTCGCCTTCGCGGAGCTGCTGGCCCGGGTCAACGCGCTGGCGCGGCGGCCGCCGACCCAGGAACTGCGCACCGAGCTTGCCATCGCCGACCTCAAGCTAGACCTCTTGAAACGCACGGTCACCCGCGGCGGGCGGCGCATCGAGCTGCAACCGCGCGAGTTCCAGATCCTGGAATATCTGATGCGCCACGCCGGCCGCGTGGTGACGCGCACTATGTTGCTGGAGAGCGTGTGGGACTTCCACTTCGATCCCAAGACCAACATCGTTGAGACCCACATGAGCCGGCTGCGCGGCAAGGTGGACCGCGGCCAGGGCCGCGAGCTGATCCATACGGTGCGCGGCGCCGGCTACGTGCTGCGCGAGCCGGACTGAGGCGATGTTCCGCTCCACCAGCCTGCGGCTCGCCGGGCTCTACACCACCATCTTCGTGCTGTCGGTGGTGGTGGTGGGCGTGGTCACCCTGATCGCCACGCGCCAGGCCTTGTCGGCCCAATTCGACGCCCGGATCCGGGCAGAGTCCGGGGCGCTGGTGCAGGAGTACCGCGCCGAAGGCCTGACCGGTGTCATCGACGCGGTTCACGAGCGGGACAAGACCCCGGGCTCGCTCGCCTTCGGTCTGCAGGGGCCGCAGGGACAGGCGCTGGCCGGCCAACTGGCGGGCGAGCGGGTCGCCCTGGGCTGGTCGCTGGCCCGCCCGCCCGGCGCCCGGGAGACCCTGCGGCTGTTCACCGTCACCCTGCCGGACGGTCACCGGCTGCTGGTGGGTGA
>JAFEDM010000078.1 GCA_018241625.1 Pseudomonadota bacterium
CGCCGGCGTTCCCCTCAGCCTTGTTGGCGGCCAGCACCACCGGCATGTCGCGGCGGCGCAGGATCTCGGCGAACACCTCGTCCATGGCGACGACGCCGTCACGGCTGTCGACCACGAACAGGGCCACGTCGGCCTCGTCGAGCGCGAGTTCGGTCTGGGCGCGCATCCGCGCCTCGAGACTCTCGTCCGAGACGTCCTCGAAGCCGGCGGTGTCGATCAGTTCCAGGTCGAGGTCGCCGATCCGGCCGGTGCCGAACCGGCGGTCGCGCGTTACGCCCGGCTGGTCATCCACGATGGCCAGCTTCCGCCCGGCAAGGCGGTTGAACAGGGTGGACTTGCCGACGTTCGGACGCCCGACGATCGCGAGTTTCAGCGCCATGGCGTCAGCATAGACCGATTGCTCAGCGCAGAGCGATCAGTTGGCCGTTGTCGGTGACCACATAGATCATGTCGCCGACGGCGATCGGCGACATCAGCACCGGCGCGCCCAGCTCGACCTTCTTCTCCGTCGCGCCGGTCTTGGCGTTCACCGCCTCGAGCTCGCCCGTCGAAGAGGCCATCACCAGGCGGTTGTTGACGAGGATCGGGCTGGTCCACAGCGGCTTCGGCAAGGTATGGGCGCCGATGCCCCAGAGGCCGCCCTTCTTCTTCGGCACATAGCCGGCGTTCATGTCGTGGATCCAGTAGACCTGACCGCTTTCGCGGGAGGCGCAAACCAGCTTGCCCTCGATGCCGACGGCATAGACCACGTCGCCCTCCGGCAGCGGCGAGGAGACGCCCACCAGCGGCAGGCTCCAGCGCGCCTGGCCGGTGCGCAGGTCGGTGGCCGCGAAGACGCCGGAATGGCTCACGGCGAAGACGTCGCCGCCGTAGATCACCGGACGGCCCGGGATGTCGCGGATTTCGCTGAGCGCGCTGGTGCGGCTGGCCCGCGACAGGGCGTTGTTCCACAGGTCGTTGCCGTTGACCGTGCGCAGCGCGATCAGTTCGCCGGAGCCGAAGGCGGCCACGACCGTGTCGCCGGCAATCGCCGGGCTGGAGGCGGACAGGATGCGCGCCGATTCCGACAGCGCCTGATAGGTCCAACCGGGCGCGCCGGTGGCTGCGTCGAAGGTCAGCAGTGTGTTGTCGATGGCCACCGCCATCACGCGGCCGCCGGCCACGGTCGGCGCGCCATGGATCGGCTGCTCGGTGCGCGCCCGCCAGCCCACCCGGCCGGTGGCCGCGTCGAGTTCGGCCACCATCCGGAAGCCGGAGGTCATGTAGAGCTTGCCGCCGGCATAGGCCAAGCCGCCGCCGAAGCCCTCACGGTCGCGGCGATTGTCGTTCGGCCGCATGTTGATGCGCCAGACCAGGGCCCCGGTCTGGGCATTGTGCGCCTGGACCCCGGCCTGGGCGTCCATGGTGAAGATCTTGCCGTCGGCGGCGATCGGCGGCGAGGTGATCAGCTCTCCGCCCTTGGAGGCCTGGCCGATGCTCTTCTTCCAGGCGATCGCCAGGTTGGGCGCGGCGTCGGCGTTGCCGGTCGCCTGCTCGGGCGAACCGCCGGGCAGCGGCCAGGCGGCCACCT
Source organism: Pseudomonadota bacterium (assembly GCA_018241625.1). Classification (GTDB taxonomy): domain Bacteria; phylum Pseudomonadota; class Alphaproteobacteria; order Caulobacterales; family Caulobacteraceae; genus Phenylobacterium. Next base: position 1,571 of record JAFEDM010000078.1, read on the forward strand.
TCTCGGCCTGCGGCAGGGCGAAGTCGACGCCCTTCAGGGCTTCGGCCGGCTCCAGCTTCTGGTCGGCGGCGACGATCGAGATCCGATCGCCCTCCGTAGAGGCCGTTTCCTTCGGCTGGGAGCCATGGAAGGGGTTCAGGCGGCTGACCGTCGAGCACCCGGCCACGCCGAGCGAAGCGATCACCGCGACCGCGAGGAGACTCTGCTGGCGCAAGATCATTGCCCGCCGGGTTGATCTTGAGCTTCAGGCGGCGCCACGCCCATCGGCGCGCCGTTCGGGCCCACCAGCATCGGCGGCGGCATGGCGATCGCGGCCTTCACTACCGCCGGGACGGACTTGGCCGAGCCGGTGTCGATCAGGTCCATCGCCGCCTTGGCCCGCTGACGCAGGCCTTCCGGGGTGTCCAGCGACTGGGAAATGACCACGAAGTCGCTGCGCGCGCCCTTGTCATCGCCCTTCATCAGCTTGGCGAAGGCCAGCGCCTCGCGCGCCTGCACCCGATAGGGATGCTTGTCGTTCATCAGCGGCGTCAAACGCCCCTCCACTTCCGCGTAGGGAGCGGTGTCGATTAGCGCGAAGGCGGATTTGAGGCGGGCGGCGTCGCCAAGGACGTCATCCGGCGCCGAGGCCGCGGCCTGGTCGAACAGCGCCACGGCAGCCTTGATGTCGTCCGGCTTGCCGGCCGCCATCTTCAGCGCGCCCAGCTGCATCAGCGCCATCGACTTGTAGGCCTTGGATTGCGACTTGCTGAGGTCGTTGAAGATCTGCGTCGCCTTGGCGATGTCGCCCTGCCCGCCGGCGCTGAGCGCCGCGGCGTATTCCTCGGAAGCCTTGTTGGTGATCTGCAGATTGTATTGCTGCCAGCCCCAGACTCCCAGGGCGGCGACCAGGGCGACCGCGGCGGCCGTCAGCACCCACGGCGCGGCCCGGCGCACAAGCGCCTTGTAGCGGTCGGAGCGAAGCTGCTCCTCGACCTCTTCGAATAGATCGGTCAAACGGGGACTCCGGTCGAAAAGCGCGGCCGCGCGGCAGAGGCCGGGAACCTATAGCGCGCCGTTCCCCACCGCAACCGATCCAGCCGCAACCGACCGCCCCCTGCGGCGATGAGGTCGGCGGCCGGCGCGGACGGGTCAGATCTCGCCGATCACCCGGGTCAGGACGAACCCCATCATCAGGGCGGCGAGGCCGGCGGCCACCCAGACCACGGTGCCCGTGTTGGCGACCGTCGCGACCCAGTTGGCGCTGGTGGTGATGTGACTGAGGCTGGAGGAGAACATGTGCGCGGAATCCTCCGCCGTCTCCACCCGCTGGAAGACGTTCGACATCATCAGCTGGCTGGCGCCCACGACGCCGCCGACGACGCCCGCGGCGCCGATCAGCCAACGCCGCGCCGTCCAGCCGGCGTCGAGCCGGCGTTCCACGCGCTCGGCGAAAGCCGTGGCGTCCGGCAGCTCGGTGAAGTCCGCGAAGAGGCGCTCAAGCCTGCGCTCGAAATCGAGTTCAGCCATTGCCACGCCTCCCTTCCAGAACGGCGCCGTCTTCCGGCGCCAGTCGCGTTCTGAGTTTTTCCAGACCACGTTTGACATGGGATTTGACCGTTCCCAGCGGCAGGTTCAAGGCCTCAGCCGCTTCCGTGTGCGAAAGGCCGGCGCCGAAACACATGCTGACGCAAAGCCGTTCCGCCGCGCTGAGCACTTTCAGCGCTTCCTCGAGGTCGATCGCCGCATCGGTGTCGCCGTGCGGGATTTCGGCCTCCTCCTCGATGGTTTCGCTCGCGATCGCGGTCAGGCGCCGGTCCTTCTGCAGACGACGCAGATAGAGGCGCGCGGCGATCTTCTTCACCCAGGCGGCGAAGGTGCCCTCCCCGCGAAATTCCGCGATCCGCTCGAAGGCGGTCAGGAAGGCGTCCTGGGCCACGTCGTCCGCTTCCGCGCCCTGCGCGCCCATCCGGCGCAGGACACCGCGCACGGCCGATCCGTGGCGACGCACCAGTTCCCCAAAGGCGCGCCGTTCCCCGGTGGCGGCGAGAGCGCAGAGCTCTACGTCGTGCAGACTGGCGAAACGTGTGTTGGTCAAGCCCGGCATTGGGCTCACTCCCCCGGCTGATCCGTTGGACCTAGCTCTTCGGCCGGTTGAGGAAGGACAGGGCGATGAACGCCAGTCCGATGAAGATCGGGAACGCGCCCATGGCGACCAGCGGCATGGTCGAGTCGGGTTCCTCGAAGCCCAGGGCCACGCCGAAGGCGCAGAGGCCCAGGCCGATCCCCAGCCAGATGATGCCGGTGCGCAGGTCGCGGCCGGAGCTCGGCTGAGGCCGCAGATCGACGTTGCGGGCCGCGTTCTCGAGCGCCTCGGTCGGCATGGCCTGACCGTTCTCGATGGCGGCGCGAAGGGTTTCCTGCACCCGGATGCGTTCCTGCGAACGCAGCCAGAAGGGCACGACGATGATGGCGGTGATCGATCCGAAGATGATCCCGACGATGAAAATGGCTTCCATAAGTAGGTCTCTCCTTATCCCTCGTGACGGCCGCTAACGGCCTGTCTCTGCTGGGGAAGAGACCTAGGCCGCGGCCATCAGATGCAACTTGTAACGTGAAACCTTGGTCATGATTCAGCCGACGTGCGCAGAGGCCGGCCGCCATAGGCCGGCGATCAGGGTCGCGCAACCCGCCACCGCCAGCGCGCCTGCGGCCGGCGCCAGGCCCTGGGACAGCGCCAGCAAGCCGGGTTGCAACGTCGGCCAAACCAGCCACAGCGCGCCCGCGCCGATGACGCTCACCCCGGACAGCATGGCCACCTCTTCGCGCAGGCGCTGGCGCATCACCTTCGCCATCACCTCGGTGTTGAAAACCGGGTCGCGCGGCGCAGGCTCGTCCAGGGCGAACAGGGCCTTCAGGCGATCGTCGGCCGAAGGGTTGTCAGCAGGGGTCATCGCTTACTCCAACGCTTGCAGGAGCCGCGCACGGCCCCGCGTCACATGGCTCTTCACAGTCCCTAACGGCATGTCGAGGGCTTCGGCTGCCTCGGCATGACTGAAATCCCCGGCCAGGCAGAGGGCCACGCAGGCCCGCTGGTCCGGCGGCAGGCTCGCCATCGCCAGTTCGAGGACGATCTTGTCCTCCGGCGCGGCGTCCACGACCTCGTCCCGGTCCGCCTCGTAGACCTCGCCCCTCGCCCGCTCCCGCGTCGCCGAGCGCAGGGCCGTGAGGTGCTTGTGGTAGCCGATGCCGCACAGCCAGGCGCGCACGCTAGCCCCGGTCTTCAGCCGCCCGATCCGCGACCAGGCCGCGAGGAACGTCTCCTGCGCCAGGTCGTCGGCCTGGGCCCAGTCGCCGCAGGTGCGCCGCAGGAAGGCGCGCAGGGGCTGCTGATGGCGCTCCACGAGGCGCGAGAAGGCCTCGGCCGAACCGCCTTGGGCGGCGGCGACCAGCGCTTCATCGACGTTCACGGGGCTGATCTGCAGCAACCTGGCTCGGCCTCCGGCTATTTCTCGCGGAAGGCCGAGGCCATCACCGCGAACACCAGGTTCCCCACGGCGACAATGGTCATGATGATCGCGACGAGCCGAAAGGGCTCATAGGTGCCCGGCCAGTCGGAATATTCCGACGCCCACCAGAACCCGGCCGCCACCGCGCCGGTGACAAAGGCGGAGCGCCAGCGCCAGTAAGGCCCCCAGCGGTAGTAGCGGCGATAGGCCCGGCGCGACCACCGATCGCCCCAGTAGGGATAGCCCGGGCCGTAGGGGCCGGGCCCGTAGCCCGGCGGATAACCGCCCGGCGCCTCGCCCGGCATGTCGCCCATGCCGCGCACCAGCTCCGGCGGCGGCTCCTTGCCCTTCTCGGCATAGGACCGCAGCAGGTCCAGGTGATCGCGGCTGCGCTTGTAGGCCAGCCACCGGTCCCAGGCCCCGAAGATGAAGAAGCCGATGGGGAACAGCAGCCACCAGTAGCTGTAGAAGAAGTACATGAGCTTTCGCCCCTTGATGCGGCGGCGAACCGGAGCCTTCCCCGATCCGCCTTTCACCCCTAGTCGCCGCCGCGGCCGCGACTGGATGCAGTCTCGCACGGCGACGCTTAAGCCTACGCCCTTCCCCCCACGTCAGCCACGGCCTCTGCGACTCCCGGGCCGCATCGGCGGCGGGGTGAACTGGCCGCCGCCCGGCCGACCGCCGCCGACCGGACCGCCGAACGGTCCGCCCGGCTGGAAGCCGCCCCGCCGCGCCGCCTGCTTGCGCTCTAGCAGGTCGTGCGACCGCGCCACCGACACCGCATGCTCGGCGGCGTAGCGGGCGAAGGCGCGGGTGGCCTCGACGTCGGCCGGGTCGGCGGGCTGGCCGGACTGCGCCTCGTCGCCCTTGCGCACGGCGGCGGCGCGAGCGACGAGCTCGCGCCACTTTGGGTCGAGGCTCGCCTGCGCCCAGGCTAGGCTGGCCGTCTTCGACCACACGGCCCCCGTCGAGAGGGTGTGCAGCATCCGGCAGAACAGCCCGACCCAGAACGCCTGCCAGGCCACCAGCCGCATCGGCTCCAGGTCGAGCTTCAGGACCAGCGCGATGGTGTCGAGGATCTCGGCGCGCAGCATGGCCGGGGTCACCGGGTCGATCAGGGTCCTCGGCGGCGGCCCGAGCAGGGTCACGCCCTTTTCGCGCAGGCACCAGCGCACGACCTGACTGTTGTCGTGCTCCGACCGGACCAGGGCCTTGGCCCCGTGGTCGAGGTGCCAGAACGGATAGGCCTTCGGCGGCGCGCCGGACATGCCGGGATCGCCCCAGTCCGGCCCGCGCGGTTCGCCCGGCGGGTCGCGCGGCTCCGTCGACCAGCGGCGCAGGACCTCCCTGGGGACGTACGAGCCCTCGAGACCCTGCCGCCAATAGGGGCAAGGCAGCTGGTGAATCTCTTCGTGCAAGGCGTCCAGCGCCGGAATCTCGTCCGGCGCCAGGTCGCGCTCGACCACGACGATGAAGTCGCAGTCGCTCCAGGGCGTGAAGTCGCCGATGGCGAAGGAGCCTTGCAGATAGACGCCGATGAGGTTGTCGCCGAGCCGTCGCTGCACGCCATCGACCAGGTGGGCGAGGACGGTGTTCAGCTCGGCATAGGGCGTGGGTTCGCGCGCAGGCGCGCGGTCTTGCAGTCTGGGCATGGGGAAATCCATGGAAGGAGGATGCGCCGCCGCGGCCAGGGCCGGGCGAGCAGGAGCAAGGCGGTCCGGGCTCAGCCCGGCCGGTCCTAGGACCTCGTTCTGCGGATTGTGACCACGGCCGCTCAGGCCTCCATCTGGGGCGCGGAAGCTAGCCCCGAAAACCCGTCCGAACAAGCCGTTGAGTTGACCCAGCGGAAGACCCATCTGGCGGGTTCACCGGAGCCTCCCCATGACCGCCCCCGCGCCGAAGACCCTGGCCGATTTCCCGATAACCCGCCGCTGGCCGGCCAGCCATCCGGACCGCCTGCAGCTCTATTCGCTGCCCACGCCCAACGGGGTGAAGGTGGCGATCATGCTGGAGGAGATCGGCCTGCCCTATGAGCCGCACCTGGTGGACTTCGGCAAGGACGACCAGAAGACCCCGGAATTCCTGTCGCTGAACCCCAACGGCAAGATCCCGGCGATCATCGACCCGAACGGCCCGGGCGGGCGGCCGCTGGGGCTGTTCGAAAGCGGCGCGATCCTGGTCTACCTGGCGGAGAAGACCGGCAAGTTGATCCCGGCCGACCCGGCGGCCCGCTACGAAACCCTGGCCTGGGTGTTCTGGCAGATCGGCGGCCCCGGGCCGATGTTCGGACAGGTCGGCTTCTTCAACAAGTTCGCGGGGCGCGAGTACGAGGACAAGCGGCCGCTGCAACGCTACGTGGCCGAGAGCCGCCGGCTGCTCGAGGTCCTCGACGACCGGCTCGCGGATGGCCGCGACTGGATCATGGGCGCGGATTTCACCATCGCCGACGTGGCCATGCTGGGCTGGGTCCGCAACCTGATCGGCTTCTATGAGGCCGGCGACCTGGTCGAGTTCACCACCCTGAAACATGTCCCCGCCTGGCTGGACCGCAGCCTCGCGCG
>JAFEDM010000079.1 GCA_018241625.1 Pseudomonadota bacterium
CAGGTTTTCTCCGCGGCGCGCGCCGGACGATGCCGGGCGCAGCCTGCTGTTGGTGAGACGGGCGCGCGCGCCGGCCGGGGCGACGCCTGAGGCGTCTCCGGGGGCTTGAAGCCAGATGGCGTGAGCAGCGCTGCCCATCGAGTGTGTTCCCAGGCGCGCCGTGAGGCGCGGATCGGATAGGGCGTCGGTCGCCGGAAAACGGTCAGCTGACGCGGGCTTTGTTCGCGCGACCCTTCGCCCCGCGGAACACGGGAAGCGGCTTGGCGCGCGGCGGGACATTAGCAATACCGGCGGTGAAAAGGAAAGCCGAACCGCATTGGTCGCACCCGGCAATGTCCCGTTAACCATTTATCCACCGGCTCTCGGCGTATATGGCTAGTGAATAGAGGGGTTTAAGACCCTTCGCGAGGTTAAGGGGCGTATGAAGTTCGGGGCGGGTCTCCTGATGCGGAACCGGGGGCGCGCGGCCTTGGCCGTCGCGGTCGCGACCGCTGCGGGGCTTGCCGTCGCCGTGGCTTCGCATGCCGTGGCCTCCGTCAGCGGACTTCTGAAGGTTCGGCTGGGCGGCGATTCCCAGTCGACGCGCCTGGTGATGGATCTCGATCAGGCGGCCAGCGGCAAGTTGGTCTCCGACGGCGCGTCCGATGGCCGGGCGGTTCTCGTCCTTCCGAACGTTTCGGCCGCCGGCGGCTTGCAGGGCGCCGGCCAGGGGCTGGTGAAGGCCTGGGCTGTGGACCAGACCTCGGGCGGCGCGCGCCTGCAGCTTGACCTGGCGCCCGACGCCAAGATCAAGGGCCGCTTCCTGCTGCCGCCCGCCGACGGCATCGACCACTATCGCTATGTGATCGACGTCACCTCCCAGCCGGGGCAGGTGCGGATGATCAGCGCCAAGGCTTCGGCCGTGAGCCTCGCGCCGCTGAACCTGCGGCCTCAGATCATCCCCGCCGTGGTGCGCAGCGCCCCGCCGCCGCTTCCGCTGAAGAAGGTCGTCGTCATCGATCCCGGCCATGGCGGCCACGATCCCGGCGCGCTCGGCGCCCAGGGCTTCGAGAAGGACGTCAACCTGGCCGCTGCGCTGGCGCTTAAGGAGCGCCTGGAGCGATCCACGCGCTACAAGGTGGTGCTGACACGCGAGGACGACACCTATGTCCCGCTGGAGGACAGGGTGCGGATCGCCCAGCGGGCCGGCGCGGACCTGTTCATCTCGCTGCATTCCGACAGCGGCGGCGACGCCAATGTGCGCGGCGCCAGCGTCTACACCCTGTCCGACAAGGCCTCGGGCCGCGCCACGCGCTTCGTGAAGCGGGACGACTGGTTCATGAAGGCCAGCCTGACCGGCGACCGCGGCGTCACCGACATCCTGTTCGACCTGACCCAGCGCGCGACGAAGAACCGGTCGGCGGCCTTCGCCTCGACTCTGGTCGGCCATATCGACGGCAAGGCGCCCCTGCTGCGCCGCAGCCAGCGCGACGCCGGCTTCATGGTCCTGCTGGCCCCCGACGTGCCGGCCGTGCTGCTGGAGATGGGCTTCGTCACCAACACCGAGGACGAGGCCTTCCTGCGCGATCCCGGCCAGCGCAAGCGGCTGATGAACGCCGTCGGTGACTCGATCGACGACTACTTCGGCGCGGCCACCCGCCTCGCGGCGCGCTGACGCAGGTGATCCCTGGCGCCCCGTTGGCGCCGCAATCGAAGCCGTTTAGACCGGCGAGATAAGAGGCGGAGCGCCTCTGGAGGCCGGTCGTCTTTTGAATCTTCCCCGCGAGAGATGGGTCGCGTTCGCCGGCGTCGGGGTGCTGAGCCTGATCGCGGCGGCGGGCTTTGCGGTGGCCATCTGGGCCGCCTGGCTGTTCCACGACATGCCGGACGCCTCCGACCTGGCGGACTATCACCCGCCGACCGCGACGCGCGCCTATGCCTGGGACGGCACCCTGATCGGCGAGTTCAGCCGCGAGCGGCGGATCTTCGTCCCCTACGACAACATCCCGCCGCAGCTGGCCCAGGCCTTCCTGGCGGCCGAGGACCGCAACTTCTTCAAGCATGCGGGCCTCGACTACACCGGCATCATCCGCGCCAGCGCCAAGGACATCATCAACCTGGCCCAGGGCCGCCGGCTGGAGAGCGGCTCGACCATCACCCAGCAGGTGGCCAAGAACATCCTGCTCACCAATGACGCCACCATCGGCCGCAAGCTGAAGGAGGCGATGATCGCCCAGCAGCTCGAGGGCGCGATCAGCAAGGAGCGGATCCTCGAGCTTTATCTGAACGAGATCTGGCTGGGCTACCGCTCCTATGGCGTTGGCGCGGCCGCCTACAACTACTTCGGCAAGTCGATCACCGACCTGGACCTCGCCGAGTGCGCCTATCTGGCCTCCCTGCCCAAGGGGCCCGACAACTACCACCCGATCCGCCACAAGAAGCAGGCGATGGAGCGCCGCAACTGGGTTATCGAGCAGATGGTCGAGGCCGGTTGGGCCACCCGCGCCCAGGCCGACGCTGCCAAGCGCGAGGACCTGGTCGTTCAGCCCGAGCCGTCGCGCGCCAAGTACCGCGACGCTGACTATTTCGTGGAGGAGGTGCGCCGCCGGGGCCTGGCCACGCTGGGCCCGCGCCTGACCGAAGGCGGCTACTACATGCGCACGACGCTGGATCCGCGGCTGCAGACCGCGGCCAAGGCGTCGTTGATGAAGGGGCTGGAGACCTACGATCGCCGCCATGGCTGGCGCGGCGCCTGGGGCCACGTCACCACCCTGACCAACTGGGAAGAGGCGGCCAAGAAGGCGGCGAAGCCGGCGGAGCGTCCCGACTGGGTCGCCGCCGTGGTCACCGACGTGGCCGGCGGGGTGCATGTGCGGACCCTGGACGGCCACACCGGCGCGCTGGTCGCCGACGACGTGGCCTGGGCGCGGCGCGGTCGCGGCATCGGCTCGGGCGACCTGGTCTTCGTCGCGCCCTCGGACAAGGGCGGCTACCTTCTGAAGCAGATCCCGGCGGTGAACGGCGGCCTGGTGGCCATGGACCCGAGTTCCGGTCGGGTGCTGGCCATGGTCGGCGGCTATTCCTTCTCGCTGTCCAGCTTCAACCGCGCGACCCAGGCCCTGCGCCAGCCGGGCTCGGCCTTCAAGCCGATCGTCTACGCGACCGCGCTCGAGAACGGCTACACGCCGGCCAGCATCGTCGTCGACGGCCCGATCTCGCTGCCCGGCGGCAACGGCAAGATGTGGACGCCGGAGAACTATGAGCACGAGTACCTGGGGCCGCTGCCGCTGCGCAAAGGCCTGGAGCTGTCGCTCAACACCATGACCGTGCGGCTGGCCCAGGGCGTCGGCATGCCGAAGATCAGCGCCTCGGCCATCCGCCTGGGCGTGGTGACCAAGATGGAGAATGTGCTGGCCATGGCCCTGGGCGCCGGCGAGACCACCGTCTTCCGCCTGACCGGCGCCTATTCGGCCTTCGTCAACGGCGGGCGGAAGGTCGAGCCGCACCTGATCGAGCTGGTGCAGGACCGTGAGGGCAAGACGATCTTCCGGGCCGACGGGCGCGACTGCGACCGCTGCACGGCGGGTTTCAACGGTGACGAGAGCCCGCGCATCCCGCCGGCCGGCGCGCAGGTCTGGGACCCGATCACTGCCTACCAGATCACCTCCATGCTGCAGGGCGTGGTCCAGCGCGGCACCGGGGCGGCGGCCAGCGTCCTCGGCCGTCCCACGGGGGGCAAGACCGGCACCACCAGCGAGTTCCGCTCAGCCTGGTTCGTGGGCTTCACCCCGCACATCGTGGTCGGCACCTACATCGGCTTCGACGACAACCGCAGCCTGGGCGAGGGCGAGCAGGGGGCCCGCGCCGCCCTGCCGATCTTCATCGACTTCATGCAGCAGACGAACAAGTACTTCCCGGCGGACGACTTCCGACGTCCGGCCGGCGCGCGCTACGCCCAGGTCAACGGCATCACCGAGGCCTTCAAGCCCGGCACCGAGCCCAAGATGGTCGAGGACAACCCGGTCGGTCCGCAGCCTTACGACCAGGTCTTCCAGAACGGCGTCACCGGCGCGGCCAGCGCCGCGGCGGCCGTCAAGCCCGGCGCGCCTGCGCCTGTTCCGGCCAAGCCTGCGGCGAAGAAGGACGAGACCAACGGCTTGTACGATTGATCGTGTCAGCCTATCTGGCGCGTCCGCTATCTGGAGTTCCCCTTCTTCGG